>VAWY01000224.1 GCA_005888335.1 Actinomycetota bacterium | reverse complement strand
CGGCCGTCGGCATCTATTCGTCCGTCGTCCTCGGGTTCCTCGGAACCGTCGTCGCCACGCGCGAGTTTCACTCGACCCGCGTCTTCGGCGATTACGCGACGGTCATCTTCGCGACCGGCTTTCTCCAGTCGCTCTTCGACCTCACCGTCGAGGAGGCGCTCGTGAAATACGGCTTCCGCTACGTGGCCCGCGAGGATTGGGGCCGGTTCCGGCGGCTGTTCTCGATCGCGCTCCGCTTCAAGCTCGCCGGCTCGATCCTCGGCGCCGCGGGGCTGCTCGTGTTCGCCGCTTTCGCGCCGTCGCGGCTCGCCGTGCCGCTGCTGCTCGCCGCCGGCATCCCGCTCGCGCAGTCGCTCGAGGGTCTCGCGGGCGCCGTGCTCTACCTCCGTAGCCGCTACGACATCCGCTCGCTCTTCCTCGCCTGGTCGATGGCGCTGCGTCTCGCCGGCATCGCCGTCGGCGCGCATTACGGGCTCGTGGAAGCGATCGCAGGCGTGCTCGCGGCGCAGGTCGCGGCGACGCTGTCGATCGGCGTCGTGGGGCTCGCCGCGTTCCGCCGCTTCCCACCCGCAGCGGCGCGTCCGCTCGCCGAGGACAGCCGGGAGATCCGCTCGTTCGTCGTCCAGTCGAGCGCCGCGACGGGGGTGCTCTCGCTGCGCGGCGGCCTCGGACCGCTCCTGCTCGGCGCGGTGACCAGCACGAAGGAGGTCGGCCTCTTCCGGGTCGCCCAGGCTCCGCAATCGGCGTTCCAGGCGCTCTCGGCTCCCGCCCGCATGGTGCTGCTGACCGAGCAGACGCGTGACTGGGAGAAGGGCCGCCAGACGGCGGTCCTGCGCGGAATCCGGCGCTACACCGCGGCTGCGTTCGCGCTCTGCATCGTCGCCGTGCCGCTGCTGCTGCTGTACGTGCCCCGGCTGATCCGCTGGATCAACGGCCCGGAATACGTCGGTGCGGCGAACGCTGCGCGTCTGTTCGTGCTCGCTGCGGCCGTGCAGCTCCTCGTCGGCTGGACAAAGTCGTTCCCAGTCACGATCGGGAGGCCCGGCCTGCGCATCCTCACGCACGGAGTCGAGACGATCGTCGTGCTCCCGCTCATCGTCGTGTTCGGCGCGTTCTGGGGAGCGACCGGCGCCGCCGCCGCCGTGCTGGCGGGGATGTGCGTGTTCGCCGTCATGTGGGCCGTGATCTTCCTCCGCATGCGTCCCGAGGACCGGCCGCCGCCGCTCGAGTCCGGGGCAGTCGTCCCCTGAGGGCCCTCGTCGTCTCCGGCATCTGGCCGCCCGACGTCGGCGGCCCGGCGAGTCACGCACCCGACGTGGCGTCGTTCTTGCGCGCGCGCGGTCACGAGGTGGACGTCGTGACCACCGCGGCTGCGCCTCCCGCGGCACAGCCGTACCCGGTGCACTGGATCTCTCGCCGGCTGCCGAAGGGCGTGATCCACGGCCGCACGGCAGCCGAGATCGCACGGCGCGCGCGGGCCGCGGACGTCGTCTACACGACGGGGATGTTCGGGCGCAGCTCGCTCGGAGCGACGCTCGCGCACCGGCCGTACGTGATCAAGCTCACCGCCGATCCGGCGTTCGAGCGTGCGCGCCGCCGCGGCATCGTCGACGGGAACGTCGACGAGTTCCAGCACGTCGGCGGCGGCCCTGCGGTGCGCGTGCTCAGGCTCGCGCGCGACGCAGAGCTCAGACGCGCGGCTCACATCTTCACACCGAGCGCGTATCTGCGCGAGCTTGCCTTGACGTGGGGCGTCGACCCGGCGCGCGTGTCGGTGCTGCCGAATCCGGCACCGGCGCTGCCCGTGCTGCCACCGCGCGAGGAGCTTCGGCGCTCGTTCGCGCTCACCGGCCCGACGCTTGCCTTCGCCGGGCGGCTGACGGCGCAGAAGTCGTTGCGCGTCGCGCTCGAGGCGCTCGCAGCGGTGGAGGACGTCGAGCTGCTGATCGCCGGCGAGGGTGACGAGCGGGCAGCGCTCGAGCGCGACGTCGCGGAGCTCGGGCTCGGCGACCGCGTCCGCTTCCTCGGTGCGCTGCCCCGCGAGCGCGTCGTCGAGCTGTTCGCCGCGGCGGATGCGTCGGTGCTCTCCTCGAGCTGGGAGAACTTCCCGCACACGGTCGTCGAGGCGCTCGCGGCGGGAACGCCGGTGATCGCCACGGCGACCGGCGGCGTCGCCGAGGTCGTCCGCGACGGCGAGAACGGCCTGCTCGTCCCGCTCGCCGACGCGACCGCGCTCGGTGAGGCGATCCGTCGCTACGTGGGCGACGACGAGCTGCGCGCCCGCCTGCGGGCAGCTGCCGCGCCTTCGGTCGCCGAGTACGCGCCGGAACGGGTCTTCGCGCAGCTGGAGCAGGCCCTCCTGCGTACCCTGGGCGCGTGAGGCGACCGAGAGTCCTGTTCGTCGGCCGGACGCGCTACCGGCTGCCGCTGTCGCCGAGCCTGGCACGGAAGTTCTCGGCGCTCGGCGGCGAGCTCGAGCTGCGCGTGCTCGCCTCTGCGGCGGCGGGCTCGCCGACTCGGGACGCGACGTTCACGCTCGTGCCGCCGTTCCGCCCCCGGCGGCTCGACGGTCTCGCGTTCTGGGCGGCGCTGCCGTGGCGGATCGCACGGCTCCTGCGCGAGTTCCGGCCCGACGCCGTCGTCTGCCAGACCGCGTACGACGCGGGAGCCGCCCTGCTCGCGCGGCGGCTCGCGCACGTGCCGGCCCAGGTGGTCGTCGAGGTGCATGGAGACTGGCGGACGTCCACGCGCCTCTACGGCTCGCCCTCGCGCCGTGCGATCGCACGCATCGGCGATGCGGTTGCAGCTGCGGCGCTGCGCCGTGCCGACGCCGTGCGAACGGTGTCTCCCTTCACGTCGGGGCTCGTGCGCGCGCTCGGCGTCGAGCCGGCCGGCGACTTCCCGGCCTACATGGATCTCGATCCGTTCGTCCGCGAGCCGGCACCGTTGCCGGACGCGCCGGTCGCGCTCTTCGTCGGCGTGCTCGAGGCGTACAAGAACGTGGACGGGCTCGCCGAGGCCTGGCGACGCGTGGCGCCGCAGGTGCCGCAGGCCACGCTTCGCATCGTAGGGAAGGGAACGCGCACCGACGTGGCCGAAGGGCTGCAGCGCGACCACGGCGTCCGCTGGGATCGCGAGCTGACGCCGGCCGAGGTGGCGACGGCGCTCGACGACGCCTGGCTGCTCGTCCTGCCCTCCCGCTCCGAGGGAATGGGGCGCGTGCTCGTCGAGTCGTTCTGCCGCGGCCGCGGTGTCGTCGGGACGCGCGCCGGCTCGATTCCCGATCTCGTCGAGGACGGCGTGGCGGGGTTGCTCGTCGCGCCCGACGATCCCGATGCGCTCGCCGCCGCGCTCGTGCGCGTGCTCGGCGACCGCGGCCTTGCGGAGCGTCTCGGGCAGGCCGCGCGCGCCTCGGCTGCGCCGTGGCTCCAGTCGCCCGAGGAGTACGCGCGCCGGATGCGGGAGCTCGTCGCATGAGGATCGTGTTCGTGACGCAGGCGGCGCATCCGGACGAGCCGGTGCTCGGTGCGACGCTCGCGAAGATCCGCGCCCTCGCGGCGCGCGTCGACGAGGTCGTCGTGCTCGCGGATCGTGTCGACGAGTCGGTGCTCCCTTCGAACTGCCGCGCCCGCAGCTTCGCCGCTCCCTCGCAGGCCTCGCGCGGGCTGCGCTACCTCGCCGCGCTCGCGCCGGAGCTCACCCGCAAGCCGACCGCGGTCGTCGCGCACATGTCACCGATCTTCGCGGTGCTCGCCGCTCCGCTTGCACGGCCGCTGCGCGTCCCGCTGCTGCTGTGGTTCACGCAACAGGCCGCGGGCCCCGGACTCCAGACGGCCGAGCGCGTCGTCGACAAGCTGCTGACGGTCGACCTGCGCACCGTGCCGCTGAGCTCCGCGAAGATCCGGGCGATCGGGCACGGGATCGACGTCGCTGCGCTGCCGTGCGTGCCCGAGCGGCGCGCGCCGCTGCGCCGGCTGCTCGGCCTCGGCCGCTACGCGCCCGTGAAGGGCTGGGAGATCGCCCTGCGCGCGCTGCCGGATCTCCCCGACGCGACGCTGACACTGCACGGACCGGTGCTCACCGACGCGGACCGGGCGCACCGGCCGCAGCTCGAGGCGCTCGCCGACCGGCTCGGCGTGAGCAACCGCGTCACGTTCGGCGACGCCGTCCCGTACGCGGCGGTGCCGCATCTCTTCGGGCTCGCCGACGGGGTCGTGAACGCGACGCGTGGGAACGCGGCGGACAAGATCGTCTACGAGGCGGCCGCCGCCTGCCTGCCCGTGTTCGCGGCCTCGCCGGTGTTCGACTCGCTGCTCCCCGAGCAGCTCCGCTTCCACGGCGACTACCCGGAGTCGCTCGCCGAGCGGATTCGAACCTATGAGGGCGGCGCCGGCACGGTCCTGCGTGCACGCGTCGAGGCGGAGCACTCCGTCGATCACTGGGCCGACCGCGTGGTCGAGGAGGCGGCCGCGTGAAGCCCCGCGTGCTGTTCGTCTCGCGTGAGCGGTTTCGCCTCCCGCTCGACGGCGCGCAGAAGCGGAAGTGGGACGCCGTCGCGGGCGTCGTCGACCACCGGGTGCTCGCCGCCGCTCCGGCAGGCGCGCCGACCCGCGACGAGCGCTTCCGCCTCACCGCCCCGGCGTGGCCGCGCCCGCTCGACGGCGCGCTCTTCTATCTCCTGCTGCCGTGGCGGATCGCGCGCGAGCTGCGCCGGTTTCGCCCGGACGCCGCGCTCGTCCAGGGCGTGCACGAGACGGTCGCGTTCCTCGCGGCGCGCCGGCTCGCGCGCGCGCGGACGAAGGTGATCCTCGACGTCCAGGGCGACTGGCACGAGGCGACGCGTCTCTACGGCTCGCCACTGCGGCGGCTGCTGAACCCGGTGAACGACGCGCTCGCGCCGGTGGCCGTCCGCCGCGCCGACGCCGTGCGCACCGTGTCGACGCAGACGACGGGTCTCGTCGAGGCGCTCGGCGTCGAGCCGGCGGCGACCTTCCCGTCGTACGTCGACGCGGAAGCGTTCCTCGAGCGGCCGCTCGCGCCGCTGCCGGACCGGCCGCGCGCCGTCTTCGTCGGCGTCCTCGAGCGCTACAAGGCGTTCGACACGCTCGTCGCTGCGTGGCGCCGCGCCGCGCCGCTCGTTCCCGGCGCCGTCCTGCATGTCGTCGGCGACGGCGCGATGCGCGATCGCGCGGAGAGGCTGCGCGCCGACCTGCCGGCGCAGACGGAATGGTCGACGCGGCTCACCGCCGAGGAGGTGGCAGCTGCGATGGACGCGTCGTGGCTCGTCTGCCTGCCGTCCCGCTCGGAAGGCCTGCCGCGAGTCGCGCTCGAGGCCGCGTGCCGGGGGCGCGCGATCGTCGGCGGCAACCGGGCCGGGATCCCCGACGTGGTGCAGCACGACGTGAACGGCCTGCTCGTCGATCCCGACCGCGTGGACGAGCTCGCCGACGCCCTCGTCCAGATCCTCTCCGACCGTGCGGTTGCGGAGCGGCTGGGCCTGCGCGCACGGCAGACCGGAGAGGAGTGGGGCGTGACGCCGAGCGCGTACGCCGACAGGGTCCGCGCGCTCGTCGACGGGGTGCTACACCGCTAACCTGCTCCCGTGCGCGAGCAGATCAAGCAGCTGCTGAAGAACTCGGTCTACCGGGCGATCGGCGAGACCGCGAAGGGCATCGGCGTCGTGAACGGCGACGATCGCAGCCTGCGGGTGCTCATGTACCACAAGGTCAACGACCTGCCGGGAAACCGGATGTCGATGCCGGTGTCGCTCTTCGACGAGCAGATGGCACAGCTGCGGGAGTTCGGCTACACGGTCGTCGGCCTCGACGCCGTGCTCGCGCACTACACCGACGGGTCGCCGCTGCCCGAGGGCGCCGTGCTGATCACCTTCGACGAC
>VAWY01000057.1 GCA_005888335.1 Actinomycetota bacterium | reverse complement strand
ATACGGCGGATAGCCGCGCTCGTCCTCGTAGGACGCATAGATCGCGGACAAGTCCAACGCGCCCGTCTCGACCAGATCCGAGACGAAGTGCGCCAGATCCCCGTCGGGCACCCACTCCTGCAGCACCGGCGCCATCAACAACACCTGATCGGGGTCGTACGACCGAAACGTCTTCTCGGCCCCCACCGGCCGACGCTCCGTCGCGGCCGACACCTCGACCTCGACGTCGACCAGCCGATCCTGCCCCTCCACCGTCGCCGCGCGATCCTCGTGCATGACGGCATGGTCTTAACCGCGCCGGACGGCACCGGCGCGGTTACTGACCCACGCTCCTAGGGCTGTCTCAGAACCCCCTGCGCAGGTCTGGCGGCGCCGGCATCCCGCCAGGCTGCGTCCTCGCCGGTTCACGTGGCTGGGCCACGCATCACCGGCTGCGTCCTTGCCTGGCGGGCGCCGGCATCCACCAGCCGCACACACGGGGTTCTGAGACAACCTCCTCGTGCCGGGTCAGGCAACGTTCGCCCCGTCGGCGGGCGCTCGCCGCGCCTGGCGCCACCCGTCGATCCTCGATGTGGCTGGGCCACACCTTCGGATGACGGTCGACGCCAGCCACGACGATCGCTCCGCCGGCGACGGGGCGAACGTCACCTGACGCAGCACCAGCAGCGCCCGCGCACGGCGAAGCGCCGGCCGTCGCCCAGCGTGACGACGTAGCGCAGCTCGCGGTCGCGGCGGCGGATGCGCACGAGGAGCAGCGCGCGGTCGGCGCGCGCGACGAGGCGGTGCGGGGCCGCCATGACGCTCAGCCGCGCGGCGAGGCCGCGGTCGGCCCCCGCCACCCGGACGACGCAGCGCCGCTGCCCGCGCGTCACGCGGACCACGATCCGCGGCGCCGGCGCCGGCCCCCCGGTCGCCGGCGGCCGGTTCTGCGGCGGCGGCGTCGCGTCGCGCAGCGCGACCAGGCCGCCGAGCACGCCCACGTACGCCGTGCCGTCGGGCCCGATCGTGATCGGCGCGTAGTTGTTGTTGTAGCCCAGGCCCTCGCCGCCGAGGCGCTTGAACGCCGTCCGGCCGGTGCGGAAGTCCAGCGCGGTCAGGTACCACGCGTCGGCGTTGTTGGGCTGCGGATCCTTCGTGTACGTGTAGACGAGGCCGTTGCCCAGCGACAGCTTGGCGACGACCGACGGCGCGCGCTCGGGGCTGCGCCAGACGACGCGGCACTTGCCCGAGCCGCGGTCGACGTCGACGCGCTCGAGGCCGCCCGTCGTCGTCTTGCCCTGCTCGGTCGCCGCCGGCCCGCTGTAGCCGTAGTTGTTCTCGACGACCATCGCGCGGTCGGTGGCGATCAGCGAGTTGTCGGTGGCGCTCGCGCCCTTGTCGAAGACCGGCACGGTGCACAGCACGCGCGAGCCGGTGACCGCCCGCGCGCGGCGCAGCACGACGATGTCCATCGGATCGGCGTTGTCGGTGATCGCCACGAGGTCGTCGCCCATCAGCGTCGGCGTCGTGCCCGAGCCCCGCTCGGTCTGGCCCGGCTTGCGCTCCCCGGTGTTGGCGTAGGTCTCGCGCCACGTGACGGCGGGCACCCCGTCCGGGCCGGTGTCGAAGCGGTACAGCGCCGCGTCGCTGACGATGTAGACGCCGCCGGTCTCGTCGACCGCGAACGAGTTGCCGATCGGCTCGTGGAGGTTGACCGACGTCACCGCCCGCGTGGACGGGTCGACGCGCCCGACCACGCCGCCGGACGACACGAACCAGATCGCGCCCGACCAGTCGGGCAGGGCGGAGATGATCGACTCGCCGGCCGGGACGACGGCGCTGACGTCGATGTCCGCCTGCTGGACGAACGCGTCGTTCTGCACGGCGACGATGACGATGTGACGCTCGTTGGTGGGGATGACCGCGCGGTCGCGGTCGTCGAGGTAGAAGTAGCCGCCGCCGCCGAAGCTCGTGAAGGGGTCGCCGGCGCCGGGCTGGCGCGGCGGCAGGTCCATGCTGGCGAGCTCGGCGAGCGTGCGCGGGTCGAGCAGCTTGAGCACCGGCCGGTCGAGGCCGACGCAGACGGTCACCAGCCTGCCGCGGCTGTCGAAGGTCACCGACCCGCACTCGCGCGCGTAGAACGTCGACAGCCGCTGCATGTCGCGGCCGAGCGGGCCGGTGCGCGGCGACGCGTCGGTCTGGTAGGCGTCCTCGTGCAGGTTGCTCGAGCCGTTGGGCGCCATGAACGGATGGCGCGGCGGCGCCGGCGTGCGCACCGGCATGGCCTTCGCCGCCTTGCCGAGGAAGACGGGCAGCGAGCCGGCGTCCGGGCCCTCGGGGATCGGGGTCTGCGCGCGCGCCGGCGCGGCGCCGAGCACGGCGGCGACCACGGCGACCCACGGCAAGCGGTGCACGCCCGGAAGGATGCCCGCTCAGCGCGGACGGACGCGCAGCACCACGGTCGTCGGCTTGAGCTGCCGGTTGCCGGCGGCGTCCACGACGACCGCCGTGAACCGGTAGCGGCCGGGCGCCAGCGCCGGTGTCGTCAGCGCGTAGCGCCCCGAGCCGAGCGCCCGCGGGGTCAGCCTGCGCGCCCGCCGGCAGCGCCGCCCGGGCGCGCCGCGAGCGCAGCCGGTCAGGCGCGCGATCGTCGCGCGGACGTGCACCCCGCCCAGGTTGCGGTCGTCGCTGACGAGCAGCAGGAGGCGGCAGCGCCTCAGGGCGCAGCTGCGGCGCGTGAACGTCGACGTCGGCGGCGTGACGTCGCGCGTGTTGACCGGCGGGGACGAGCCCGGCGGCCGGGCGGCGACCGGGCCGAAGCCGTCCGTCGCGGTGAACTTGCTGCCGCCGGGGTTGGTCGCCCGCACGCCGCAGCGGATCAGCGTGCCGACGTCGCGGTCGGTGAGCTGGTAGGCGTCGACGGGCGCCTCGTGGCGCACGACCTGCAGCTGGTTGATCTGCGGCTGCCCGCCGGCGAGCGGCACGTGCACGAACTCGAAGGTGAACGACGGCGCGCCCGTCCAGACGCCGGGCACGCAGTGCACGGTGCTCCCGGCGCTCGCGGGCCCGCGGATCGCCGGCGCCGAGACGTTGGCCGGGCGCTGCACCGGTTCGGGCAGGCTCAGGAAGGCGTTGATCGAGTCGTTGGCCACGCGCGTGTAGATGCCCGGGAAGCTCGGGTCGGCGCAGCCGTTGCCGAAGCTGACGATGCCGAGCAGGCGGTCCCCGCTCTGCACCCCGGCCAGGCGCGCGAGCGGCCCCCCGCTGTCACCCTGGCACGTGTCGACCATCTCACCGCCGCGTAGGCGCCGCCCGGCGCACAGCTCGACGGCCGGCTGGTAGTCGCCGTCGTAGTTGGCGCAGTCGGAGTCCGGGAAGATGTCCACCGCCGCGGCCTGCAGGACGTTCGGGAAGACGGCGAGCGTGCCCGCGTCCTCGTCGCCCCACCCGGAGATCAGGCCCTGCGGCGCGGTCTCGCCGACGGCGACGAGCGGCAGCCCGGCGACGACGGCCGGGTCGGCGAGGTCGAGCGGCTGGTCGAGCGTGAGCAGCGCGGCGTCGTCGGCGGCCGGCGCGGAGCGGTCGAAGTCCGGGTGCGAGCTGACGACCGTGACGTGGCGGCGCTGGAGGGTCGGCCCCGGGGTGAGCTGGTCGGTGAAGCCGGCGGCCACGTCGATCTCGCCGGGCTGGTCGAGCGCTGGGTCGTCGACGCAGTGCGCGGCGGTGATCACGTGGAGCGCGTCGCGGATCGTGGCGCCGCAGAAGATCGCCCCGGTGACGGACGGAGCCCCGGCCGGGATGAGCGCGGCCTGGTAGGGCAGCTGGGCCGCGCCGTCGGGGTTGACGATCCGCGGCGTCGCGGCGAGCGCGGAGCCGCTCGTGATCAGGAGCGCGGCCAAGGCAAAGCCGGCGAGACGTCGCGCCATGCAGCGACGCTAGATCGCTCCCCGATCCCACGGAAGGGGAACTTCCTAGTGGCTGGCGATGACCCGGTCGATCAGGCCGTACTCGACGGCCTCGTCGGGCTTGAAGAAGCGGTCGCGCTCCATGTCGCGATGCACCTCCTCGACCGGCTTGCCCGTGTGCTGCGCGTAGATCTCGTCGATCCGCTCGCGCGTCTTGAGGATCTCCTTGGCGTGGATCTCGATGTCGGTCGCCTGGCCCTCGAACCCCGCCGACGGCTGGTGCATGAGGATCCGCGAGTTGGGCAGCGAGAAGCGCTTGCCCTTGGCCCCGCCGGTGAGCAGCAGCGAGCCCATGCTCATCGCGATCCCGACGCACATCGTGACGATGTCGGGCTTGATGAACTGCATCGTGTCGTAGATGGCGAGGCCCGCGTAGATCGAGCCGCCCGGCGAGTTGATGTAGATCGAGATGTCCTTGTCGGGGTCCGCCGACTCGAGGTGCAGCAGCTGCGCGACGATGAGGTTGGCCACCTGGTCGTCGACCGCGGAGCCGAGGAAGACGATGCGCTCGTTGAGCAGCCGCGAGTAGATGTCGTACTCGCGCTCGCCGCGGGCGGTGCGCTCGATGACCATCGGGACGAGAGGCATGGGCGCCGGAGGCTAGCGGTTGACCGACGACATGTCGGCGTAGCGATCTCCCGCGGGCGGCGCGAGGCCGTCGAGCTCCGCGAGCTCGGCCGCCGTGAGCTCGATCTCCGCCGCGGCCGCGTTCTCCTCGAGGCGCTCGCGGCGCCGCGTGCCGGGGATCGGCACGACGTCGTCGCCCTGCGCGTGCACCCAGGCCAGGGCGAGCTGGCCGGGCGTGATGCCCTTGGCCTCGGCCACGCGCTCGACGCGCTCGACGATGGCCAGGTTGCGCTGGAAGTTCTCGCCGGTGAAGCGCGGGTGGTGGGCGCGGAAGTCGCCCGGGCCGAAGTCGCCGGCCGAGCGGAAGTGCCCGGTCAGGAAGCCTCGCCCCAGGGGCGAGTACGCGACGAACCCGATGCCCAGCTCGCGGCACGTCGGCAGCACGTCGTCGAGCGGGTCGCGCGTCCACAGCGACAGCTCGCTCTGCAGCGCGGTGATCGGGTGCACCGCGTGCGCGCGGCGGATCGTCTCGGGCGCGGCCTCGCTCAGGCCGAGGTAGCGCACCTTGCCGGCCGCGACGAGCTCGCCCATCGCGCCGACGGTCTCCTCGATCGGCACCTCGGGGTCGACGCGGTGCTGGTAGTAGAGGTCGATCGTGTCGACGCCGAGGCGCCGCAGCGAGTGCTCGCACGCCTCGCGCACGTACTCGGGGCGGCCGCTGATCGCGCGCTCGTTGGGATCCTCGCCGCGGACGATGCCGAACTTCGTGGCGAGGACCGCGCGCTCGCGCTGGCCGGAGATCGCGCGGCCGACGAGCCGCTCGTTGGCGCCGTGGCCGTACATGTCGGCGGTGTCGAGGAACGTGATGCCGATCTCCAGCGCGCGATGGATCGTCCCGATCGACTCCGCCTCGTCTGCGTGCCCGTAGAACTCGGACATCCCCATGCACCCGAGTCCCTGGGCGGAGACGATCAGGCCCTGGCTGCCGAGACGCCGCTGCTCCATGCTCGTAGCTTCGCAGACCCGCTTCACGTGCTCGCGCGCCCGTCGCCCGAGGATTGAGCGCGCCCTGAGTCGCCGGTGTTAGGGTCGGCCAAAGGCCACGAGGAGAGGGGCAAGGATGCAAGTGCCCGCGCCGTTCGAGTACGCCCGCGCGACGAGCGTGGAGGAGGCGCTCGTCCTGCTCGACAGGCTCGGCCCCGAGGCCCGCCTCATCGCCGGCGGCCACTCGCTGCTGCCGATGATGAAGCTGCGGCTCGCCACGCCGGAGCACCTCGTCGACATCAACCCGCTCGAGCGCGAGCTGCGCTACATCCGCGAGGAGGACGGCGAGGTGCGCATCGGGGCGCTGACCCGTCACCGCGACCTGCTCGAGTCCGATCTGCTCGCCGAGCGGCTGCCGATCTTCCGCGACGCCGAGCGGGCGATCGCCGACCCGCCGGTGCGCAACCGCGGGTCGATCGGCGGCGCGCTGTGCCACGCCGACCCTGCGGAGGACCTGTCGGCGGTCTGCGCAGCGCTCGGCGCCAGAGTCGTGATCCGCGGGCGCGACGGCGAGCGCTCGGTCGACATGACGCACTTCCACCGCGGCCCGTTCAGCACCGCGGTCGGCGACGGCGAGATGCTCGTCGAGGTGCGCATCCCGCTGCGCGAGCACGCGGGCTCGGCCCAGGAGAAGGTCAAGCGCCGGGCGGGCGACTGGGCCATCGCGGCGGCGGCGGTGATGCTGCAGCTCGACGGCCCGAACATCGGCGACGCCGGGATCGCGCTGACCGCGGTCGGGGTCAGCGAGCCGCGGTCGCGGTGGGCCGAGGAGGCGCTGCGGGGCAGCCCGCCGTCCGAGGAGGCCTTCGCCGAGGCGGCGCGCCGCGCCGCCGCCGACTGCGACCCGATCGGCGACCAGCGCGGCCCGGCCGAGTACAAGCGCCACCTGGCCGGCGAGTTGACGAAACGGGCCCTGCGCCGCGCCGCCCAGCGCGCGCTGGCCGAGGAGGTCTGAGATCGATGCGGGTCAACGTCACCGTCAACGGCGAGCAGCGCTCGGCCGAGATCGAGGACCGGTTGCTGCTCGTCCACTTCCTGCGCCAGACGCTCGGGCTGACCGGGACGCACTGGGGCTGCGACACCTCCAACTGCGGGACCTGCGTCGTCCTCGTCGATGGCGAGGCGGTCAAGTCGTGCACGATGCTCGCCGCCATGGCCGACGGCCACGAGGTGACCACCGTCGAGGGCCTCGAGCACGACGGCAAGCTCGACCCCGTTCAGGAGGGCTTCATGGAGGCGCACGGCCTGCAGTGCGGGTTCTGCACGCCGGCGATGATGCTCACCGCGCGCGCCCTGCTGGACCGCAATCCGCATCCGACCGACGAGGAGATCCGCGAGGCGATCTCCGGGACCCTGTGCCGCTGCACGGGCTACAAGAACATCGTCGCGGCGATCCGCTGGGCGGCCGACCATCCGGCCGCCGCCGAGACCGCCCCCAAGGAGGTGCAGGCCTGATGGCCGGGACCGCCGAGCGCCCCGTCGGCTTCGGGCGCCTCAAGCGCAAGGAGGACCCGCGGTTCATCCGCGGCCGCGGGCACTACGTCGACGACGTCTCGCTGCCCGGGATGCTGCACGGCGCGATCCTGCGCAGCCCGCTCGCCCACGCGCGCATCCTCAGCACCGACACCGCAGCCGCGCTGGCCCATCCCAAGGTCCGGGCGGTGATCACCGGCAAGGACCTCGAGGGCCTCAACCTCGCCTGGATCCCGACGCTGTCGGGCGACGTCCAGGCCGTCCTGGCCACCGACAAGGTGCGCTACCAGTTCCAGGAGGTCGCCTTCGTCGTCGCCGACGACCACTACGCCGCGCGCGACGCGCTGGAGCTCATCGACGTCGACTACGAGCCGCTGCCGCCGGTCGTCGACGCCAAGCGAGCCCTGGACGCCGACGCGGCGATCGTCCGCGACGAGATCGAGGGGAAGCGCGACAACCACATCTTCGACTGGGAGGCCGGCGACCGCGCGGCCACCGACGCCGTCTTCGCCGACGCCGAGGTCGTCGTCGAGCAGGAGATGTTCTACCCGCGCTCGCACCCGGCGCCGATGGAGACGTGCGGCTCGGTCGCCGACTACGACGCCGTCGAGGGCAAGCTGACGCTGTGGACCACCTCCCAGGCGCCGCACGCGCACCGCACGCTCTATGCGCTCGTGGCCGGGCTGCCCGAGCACAAGATCCGCGTGATCTCGCCCGACATCGGCGGCGGCTTCGGCAACAAGGTGCCGATCTACCCCGGCTACGTCTGCTCGGTGGTCGGCTCGATTGTCACCGGCAAGCCGGTCAAGTGGGTCGAGGACCGCACGGAGAACCTGGCCACCACCGGGTTCGCCCGCGACTACCACATGCGCGGCCAGATCGCCGCCACGAAGGACGGCAGGATCCGCGCCGTCCGCGTCGACGTGATCGCCGACCACGGGGCGTTCAACGCGACCGCACAGCCGACGAAGTACCCCGCGGGGTTCTTCTCGATCTTCACCGGCTCCTACGACCTCGAGGCCGCGCACTGCAAGGTCACGGGCGTCTACACCAACAAGGCGCCGGGCGGGGTCGCCTACGCGTGCTCGTTCCGGATCACCGAGGCGGTCTACCTCGTCGAGCGCATGGTCGACGTCCTCGCGCACGACCTGAAGCTGGATCCCGCCGAGCTGCGGATGAAGAACCTGCTGCGCCCCGAGCAGTTCCCCTACAAGGCCAAGACGGGGTGGGAGTACGACTCCGGCAACTACCCGCAGACGCTGCGCAAGGCGCTCGACATGGCCGGCTACGACGAGCTGCGCCGCGAGCAGGCTGAGAAGCGGGCGCGCG
This sequence comes from Actinomycetota bacterium, assembly GCA_005888335.1. Next base: position 12,828 of record VAWY01000057.1, on the reverse strand, counting down.
GCGAGCTGATGGGCGTCGGGCTGTCGTTCTTCACCGAGGGCGTCGGGGCCGGGCCGCGCAAGCACATGGACATCGCGGGCCTCGGCATGAACGACGAGGCGCAGCTGAGCGTCCGGCCGACGGGCAAGGCGGTGCTGCGCATCAGCGTCCAGACGCAGGGCCAGGGCCACGAGACGACGTTCGCGCAGATCGTCGCCGAGGAGCTCGGCATCCCGCCGGAGGACGTCGCGGTCGTCCACGGCGACACCGACGAGACGCCGTTCGGGCTCGGCACGTACGGCAGCCGCTCGACGCCGGTCTCCGGCGCGGCGGCCGCGGTCAGCGCGCGCAAGGTGCGCGACAAGGCGCGCATCATCGCTGCGGCGATGCTCGAGGCCGGCGCCGACGACCTCGAGTGGGAGAAGGGCCGCTGGTTCGTCAAGGGCGACCCGTCGCAGGGCGCGACGATCCAGGAGATCGCGCTCGCCGCGCACGGCACGCTCGAGCTCCCCGAGGGCGTCGAGCCGCACCTCGACGCGACGACGACCTACGACCCGCCCGAGCTGACGTATCCGTTCGGCGCCTACGTGTGCGTGGTCGACGTCGACCCGGGCACCGGCTTCGTCAAGGTGCGCCGCTTCGTCGCGGTCGACGACTGCGGCACGCGCATCAACCCGATGATCGTCGAGGGCCAGATCCACGGCGGGCTGGCCGACGGCGTCGGCATGGCGCTCATGCAGATCATCGACTTCGACGACCAGGGCAACTGCCTGAACGCGTCGTTCATGGACTACCTGCTGCCCACGGCGATGGAGGTGCCCGACTGGGAGCTCGGCGAGACCGTCACGCCCTCGCCGCATCACCCCCTGGGCGCGAAGGGGGTGGGGGAGTCCGCGACGGTGGGCTCGCCGCCCGCGGTGGTCAACGCGGTGATGGACGCCATCGGCGTGCGCCACGTCGACATGCCGCTGAGCCCGGCGAAGGTGTGGGCGGCGCTGCAGGGATGACCGCGGCGCCGTACGTCGAGGCGATCGTCGTGCGCTGCGCGCGCCCGACGATCGCCCGCGCCGGCGACCGGGCCGTGGTGCGGCCAGACGGGACGATCGAGGGCTTCGTCGGCGGGTCGTGCGCGGACGAGACGGTGCGCCTGCACGCGCTGCGCGCGCTGGAGACGGGCGAGGCGGTGCTGGTCCGGATCGTCCCGGGCGAGGTCGACGGGGCGCCCGACGAGGAGGGCGCCGTCGTCGTCGCCAACCCGTGCCTGAGCGGCGGCGCGCTCGAGGTCTTCCTGCAGCCCCACATCCCCGCGCCGCGCGTCTCGGTGATCGGCGACTCGCCGGTCGCGCGCGCCCTGGCCGAGCTCGCTCCGTCGGTGGGCTTCGAGGTCGGCGACGCCGAGCCGTTCGCGGTCGTCGTCGCGTCGCTCGGGCACGGCGACGAGGAGGCGCTGCGGGCGGCGCTCGACTCGGGCGCCGAGTACGTCGGGCTCGTCGCCAGCCGCCGGCGCGGCGCGGCGGTGCTCGCCGCGCTCGGCGACGGCGCGGAACGCGTCCACTGCCCGGCCGGGCTCGACATCGGCGCGCGCACGCACGCCGAGATCGCGCTGAGCATCCTGGCCGAGCTCGTCGCAGCGCGCCGCCGGCCGGCGCTGCCGCCGCCGGCGCCCGCCGCCGCGGTGGTGGCTCACAACTGTCATGCCGCCCACCACTGAGCCGTTCGCGACCGGGCTGGTGCTCGCCGCGGGCGGCTCGTCGCGGCTGGGCCGGCCCAAGCAGTTGCTGCCCTACCGCGGCGGCACGCTGCTCGACTGGACGCTGGGCACGGCGCGCCGGTGCGGCTTCGACCAGCTGATCGTCGTCCTCGGCGGCGGGCTCGACGAGGTTCGCCGCCAGGTCGATCTCGGCGGCGTCGACGTCGTCGTCAACGAGCGCTACGGCGAGGGCTGCGCGTCGTCGATCGCCGCGGCGCTCGACGCGCTCGACCCGCGCTGCGAGGTGCTCGTCCTGCTGCTCGGCGACCAGCCGGGCGTGCTTCCCGAGACCGTGCGCGCGCTGCTCGCGGGCCGCGGCGACGCGCCGCTCGCCGTGTGCCGCTACGAGGACGGGCGCGGCCACCCGCTCGCGTTCGGCCGCGAGGCGTTCGCCGACCTCGCCGCGCTGCACGGCGACCGTGGCGTCTGGCGGCTGCTCGACCGGCGCGGTGACGAGGTGGTCGAGGTCCCGGTCCGCGGGCGCATCCCGCCGGACGTCGACACATGGGCCGACTACGAGGCGGTGCTCGCGCGGTGACGGCGCCGGCGCGCCCCGGCGCCTCGCCCGCCGTCGCCGCGCTCGTCCCCGACGCCGGCGCGCTCGCCCGGCGCCTCGACGCGGTCGACTACCTCGCCGACGAGGGCCTCGCCACGGCGATGTTCCTCTCGCTGCGCCTGCCCCAGCCGCTGCTGCTCGAGGGCGAGGCGGGGGTCGGCAAGACCGAGGCGGCCAAGGCGCTGGCCGCTTCGCTCGACACCCCGCTCGTGCGCCTGCAGTGCTACGAGGGGATCGACGCCGCGGAGGCGCTCTACGAGTGGAACTACCCGCGCCAGCTGCTGCGCGTCCGGCTCGCCGAGGCGCGCGGCGCCGACCTGCGCGAGGAGGATCTCTTCGCCCGGGAGTACCTGGTGCGCCGGCCGGTCCTGCAGGCGCTCGAGCACGCCGGACCGCTGCCCGCGGTGCTGCTGGTCGACGAGCTCGACCGCGCCGACCACGACTTCGAGGCGTTCCTGCTCGAGCTGCTCGCCGAGGCGGCGGTGACGATCCCCGAGATCGGGACGGTGCGCGCCGCCCACCCGCCGGCCGTCGTGCTGACGTCCAACCGCACGCGCGACCTGCACGACGCGCTCAAGCGCCGCTGCCTGTACCACTGGATCGACTACCCGTCACCCGGGCGGGAGGTCGAGATCGTCCGCCGCCGCGTGCCGGGCACCGCGCGCGAGCTCGCCAACGACGTCGTCGCCGCGCTGCGCCGGTTGCGGGCGAGCGACGTGCAGAAACCGCCGGGCATCGCGGAGGGCATCGACTGGGTCGCCGCGCTCGCCGTTCTCGGCGCCGAGCGGCTCGACGCGGAGAGCGCCGAGTGGACGCTGGGCGCGGTGCTCAAGTACCGCGAGGATCAGGAGCTCGTGCGCGAGCAGGGCCTGGAGGCGCTCGTCGGTGGCGGTTGAGTACCTGCGGGCGCTGGAGCGCGACCCGCCGTTCGCCGCCGTGGCGCTCGGGCGGACCCTGCGCGCGGCGGGGCTGCCCGTCACGCCCGACCGCTCGGCGCGCTTCGCCGCCGCGGTCCGTCTCACCCAGCCCCGCGACCGGAGGGGCCTGTACTGGACGGCGCGCGCGGTCTTCGTCACCGCGCGCGAGCAGCTGGGCGCGTTCGACGCGGCGTTCGCGGCGCTGATCGACGGTGTCGTGGATCCTGCCGACGCGCGCGGCGACGCGGCGGGGCCGCCGGCGCTCCTCGCGGGGCGGCGCGCTGGGGCCGCGTTGCCGGCCGCCGCCCCTACATCGGCTGCCGCCGCTCCGCGCCCCGCCGGCTCCCGCCTCGCGCCGGACGCCGCGGCCTGGTTCGGCACGCTCGCCAGCGACGCCGAGCGCCTGGCCGAGCGCAGCTTCGCCGACCTGGACCCGAGCGAGCTTGCCACGCTGCGCCGCCTGCTGCCGCGGCTTGCCGTCGCGACGCCCCCGCGCCGCACCCGCCGCGCCCGGCTCGCCGCCCGCGGCGAGCGCCTCGACGTCCGCGCGACGCTGCGCCGCAGCCTGCGCACGGCCGGCGACCCCGTGCGGCCCGCGCGCCGCCGCCGCCGCGTCCACCCGCGCCCGCTCGTGGTGCTGCTCGACGTCTCCGGCTCGATGGCCCCTTACGCGCGCGCGTATCTGCTGTTCCTCGAGGGGGCCGCGCGCGCCGCCCGCGCCGAGGGCTTCGTGTTCGCCACCCGCCTGACCCGGATCACGCGCGCGCTGCGCGAGGGTCGGGCCGAGGTCGCGCTCGCGCGCGCCGCCCGGCTCGCCCCCGACTGGTCGGGCGGCACGCGCCTGGGGGCCGCGCTGCAGGCGTTCAACGACCGCTGGGGGCGGCGCGGCCTGGCCCGCGGCGCGGTCGTCGTCATCGTGTCCGACGGCTGGGAGCGCGGCGACCCCGCGCGCGTCGGGCGCGAGATGGAGCGCCTGGCGCGCCTGGCCCACCGCATCGTCTGGGTCAACCCGCGCGCGGCCGCGCCCGGATTCGCCCCGCTGGCCGGCGGCATGGCCGCCGCGCTGCCGCACGTCGACGAGCTGGTCAGTGGGCATAGCCTGGCGGCACTGCAGGACGTCGTTGAGGCGATCGGAGGACGAGATGCGGTTTGAGAACTCCTTTGAGGTCGACGCTCCGCTCGAGCGCGTGTGGGAGACGCTGCTCGACGTCGAGCGCGTCGCGCCGAACGTCCCCGGCGCCGAGGTCCTCGGGCGGACGGGCGATAACGCCTACAAGGTCGGCATCAAGGTCAAGCTCGGTCCGATCACGATGAACTACAAGGGTGACCTCGAGATCGTCGAGCGCGACGACGCCGCCCACCGCGCGGTCATGCGGATCAAGGCCAAGGAGGCCCGCGGGCAGGGCACCGCCGACGCCGACGCGACGACCGTCCTGAGCGGCGAGGGCGGGCACACGAACGCGACGATCACCACGGACGTGCGGCTCAGCGGTCGCGCCGCCGCGATGAGCCGCGGGATCGTGCAGGACGTCGCCGGGCGGCTGATCGACACCTTCGCCGAGAACCTCCAGCAGATGCTCGCCGGAAAGCCCGCCGAGGCGGCGCCCGCGGAGCCGGCCCCCGCCGCGGCCGAGCCGGCGCCCGCAGCCGCTGCCGCTGCCGGGGAGCCGGCCGCCCCACAGGCCGCCGCGCCCCCGCCGCCGCCGCCGCCGCCGCGCCGCGAGCCCGAGGCGCTCGACGTCGGCAACCTCGCGGGCGAGGTCATCGCCGCGCGCCTGCGCGACCCCCGCGCCCTGGCGCTCCTCCTCGCGCTCGCCGCGCTGCTCGGCTTCGCCCTCGGGCGCCGGCGCTGACCCTGACTACGCTGGGCACGGATGCTCGCCCCCAACGTCCCCAACGTCCTGACGATGCTGCGCATCCTGCTGGTGCCGGTGATCGTCGTCGCGCTGCTCGGCGAGACCCCGCACGGCGACCTCGTCGCCGCGGTCGTCTTCGCCTTCGCGTCGGCCACCGACTGGGTCGACGGCTGGCTGGCCCGCTCCCGCGACAGCGTGACCACGTTCGGCAAGCTCATGGACCCGGTCGCCGACAAGCTGCTGGTCATCGCGGCGCTGGTCGTGCTCGTCTCGCTCGACCGCCTCGCCGCGTGGGTCGCCATGGTCATCATCGCCCGCGAGGTCGCGGTGACCATGTCGCGCGTCGCGGCGAGCGGCCAGGGCGTGGTCATCGCCGCCAACCGCTGGGGCAAGGTCAAGACGGCCACCCAGGTCGCGACGATCTTCCTGCTCATCGCCGTCCACGGCTCGCCCGCGTGGCTTGACGCGCTCGTCTACCTCACCGTGGCGATCACCGTGATCTCCGGCGTCGACTACTTCTTCGGCCTGCGCCGCCGGCTGGGCGAGCGCGGCCGCGCCGGCGAGCCCGCGGCCTGACCGGGCTCAGCGAACGGTGACCGGGACCGTCACGGCGCTCGCGCGCCGGCCGTCGACGATGCTCACGAGCGTCACGACGTAGCGACCCCGCGCGAGCGCGCGGCCGTCGCGACGGCGCAGCACGACGCGGTTGGCGCCGTCCTGCGCGTGCACCGTCAGCCGCGCGACCGCGGCCTTCTTGCCGCGCGGCCGGACCGTGACCAGCACGTCCGACGCCGACGCGGCCTCGAACGACAGCGCGGTCATGCCCCGGTAGCGGGTCGTGCGCGTCGAGCGGACCTGCGTGGTCGTGGTCGCCGTCTTCTTCGTCGTGGCCGTCGGCGTGGTCGTCGTGGTCGTCGGCGCGGGCGCCGGGGCCGGCGCGGGCGCGGGCGCGGGCTGCGGATCGCTCGGCAACGAGAGCGCCGAGCGCGTCGCGTCGAGCGGGTACGCGTCGCTGACGTCCGCGACGCCGTCGTTGTCGTCGTCGGGGTCGCAGGCGTCGCCGAGGCCGTCACGGTCGGTGTCGAGCTGGTCGGGGTTGGCCACCGACGGGCAGTTGTCGGCCTTGCCAGACAGACCGTCACCGTCCGGATCGATCGGCGCCCCGATCGCGCCGAGGGCGCCGAGCGCGTCGAGCCGTCCACCGGTGACCGACTTCCCGGCCAGCGCCGCGACCGGCTTGGCGCCCTGCAGGATCGCCTGCTTGAGCTGCGCAACCGTCGCGTTGGGCTTGTAGGCGAGGAGCAGCGCCGCCACCGCGGTGACGTGCGGCGTGGCCATCGACGTGCCGCTCATCGTGCAGTACGCGGGCGTCCCGAGGCACGTCGAGCTGAGGCTCACGCCCGGCGCGAAGAGGTCGACGCTCGTCGGCCCGATGTTCGAGAAGCTCGCGACGGCGTCGTTGTTGTCGGTCGCTCCGACGCAAAGCACGTTGGCCGCGCTCATCGAGCACGGCTCGAAGGGCGTCGTGTCGTCATTGGCGCCGTTGTTGTTGCCGGCGGCGACGACGAACAGGGTGTTCGGGTGGCTCGTGATCGAGTTCTCGACCGTCGTCGACGACGGTCCGCCGAGGCTCGCGTTGACGATCTTCACGCCCTGGTCACCGGCATAGTTGAAGCCCTGGGCGATCACCGACGGCGTCCCGTTGCCGTTGGCGTCGAGCACCCGCACGGGCAGCACCTTGACCGACGGCGCGATGCCCGCGATGCCGACGCCGTTGTCGCGGATCGCCGCGATCGTCCCCGCGACGTGCGTGCCGTGGCCCTTGACGTCATCGGGTGTCCCGCCGTCGACGTAGTCCATCCCCGTGCTCGACCACTGCCCGGCGAGGTCCTCGTGACTGAACGTCACGCCCGAGTCGACCAGGCCCACGGTCACCCCTGTGCCCGTGCTGAACGACCACGCGTCCTGCGCGCGAATGAGGCTCAGGTCGGGCTGGGCGATCGGGTCGACCGCCGCTTCGCGCCACGTCGCGGCGTCCGACTCCGCATAGACGACGCGCGGGTCCGCCTCGAGCGAGCTGAGGGCCTCGTCCGCCTGACCGGCCGGGACGCGGACGACCTCGGTGTCGGGCAGCGTGAGCCGCTGGACCAGGCGCGCACCCGCGTCGGCGCGCACGTCGGCGCGCTGGGCGGCGTCGAGGCCGGGCTCGCGGCGGACGATGATCTCGTCGGCGAACGCGGGGACCGGAACGAGCAGGCTGGCGGCCGTGGCGATCGCGGCAAGAGCGGGAAGGCGCATCCCGCGACGCAACGGCGGGTGATCGGCATGACTTGATCAGGGACGCAGCGTCCCCGGACGAATGGGCGATCAGCGACCGGCGGCGTCGAGCCACTCGCGCATCGACGTGTGGTGCGCGATGTGCTCGCCCGAACGCAGCTCGTGGCGGATCTCGCCGAGCAGGCCGAAGCGCTCGGCGACGACGTTGTGCTCGTGGATGGTCTCGAGGTTCTCCTGGCGCGCCGAGACGAAGTGCTCGTCGCTGAGCTCGGGCAGGCGCTCGACGACGCCGCGCAGCATCTCGCGCACGCAGTCCTCGACGAAGCGCGGGCGCCGGTGCGCCTTCTCGACGACGGCGGCCTCGTCGGAGCGCTTCATGAGCTCGTAGATCTCCGAGGACATCGAGTCCTCGACGATGCCCAGCAGCGTCGCCGCATCGAGCTCGGTCGAGCAGTCCTCCGGGCAGCCGATGTGCAGCGTCCCCAGGCCGCGCTGGTTGTGCGTCGCCACCGGGACCGCGCCGAAGATGCGCTCGATCTCCGCGTCGGAGAAGCCCTCGTCGCCGAGGCGCTCGCGCGCGCGCCCGGCCACGAGCTGCTGCGCGCACGGGCAGGCCGTCATGCCCTGCGCCGCCACGCCGACCGTCCGCCGCGTGCCCCGCTCGCTGGCCACCGCCGAGCCGAACAGCGTGTAGATCTCCTGCGTCGGGATCCCTGAGACGGGCGCAGGCTTGTGCTCGGGGTAGCGCGCCGCGACCGTCACCTCGGCGCGCAAGGCGTCCTGGCGCCGGCGCACGAGCTCGGCGATCCGGCGCGCCAGATCCTCGGCCTTGAACTCGGCAGCGCCAAACACGACCTCGCCGATCGCGTCGTTGACCGTCTCCTCGAAACGCGACATGTGGGCGCCCTTCTGCTTGGGCCCAAGGTCGACGACGCACTCCAGCCGGGCGGAGAACAGCTGCTCGCTCCCCGCGTGATTCAGGCGAATGACCTTTTCGACGGCCGTCACCCCCACGCGCGACAGCGAGAGGTGCACGGTAGGCTGGCTAGCCTGTACGTCGGCGGCGACGGTGCGCGTGGTCATCACGTAGACGGTAGCGACGGAACCCCTTGCCCCCCGTGCAACGATGGTGCTATCACACGCCTCCCGTAACGCCGAGGCGCCGAAAGCACTCAAGGTCAAGGCCGACACGGTCGAAACTGGACCGCGGAGGAACGGACTATTGGAGCGGACCGGTCTGCAGGACGCAAAGACTTCGGACGCATGTCTGAGGAGAGCGCTGACGTGAGGGACAAGGCTGAAGGATTGCTTGCCGACGAGGCGCCCATCCACGAGCTCGATGAGCTCCAGGGGCTGATCGTCGAGGGCCAGGAACGAGGGTTCCTCACCATCGAGGAGATCACGACCTGCCTGGAGGAGGTCGAGGTCACCAAGGAGCAGATCGCCGAGCTGCACGGCCATCTCGTCGATCAGGGCATCGAGATCGTCGACGCGAACGGCAAGCCGGTCGGCGTCGACTCCGCCGCCCGCGCGGAGGCCGCCGCCGAGGCGCGCCGCAACCAGACTGACGCCGACGACGCCAAGAAGCCGTCGGTCGACCTCACCGTCGAGCCGTCGCTGGACTCGCTGCGCCTGTACCTGCGCTCGATCGGCAAGGTGCCGCTGCTGACCGCCGCCGAGGAGGTCTCGCTCGCCAAGCGCATCGAGCGCGGCGACATGTCGGCCAAGCAGCAGATGGTCGAGGCCAACCTGCGCCTCGTCGTCTCGATCGCGAAGTCCTATCTGGGCCGCGGCCTGACCTTCCTCGACCTGATCCAGGAGGGCTCGCTGGGCCTCATCCGCGCCGTCGAGAAGTTCGACTACCGCCGCGGCTACAAGTTCTCGACCTACGCGACGTGGTGGATCCGCCAGGCGGTCACCCGCGCGATCGCCGACAAGGGCCGCACCATCCGCATCCCGGTGCACATGGTCGAGAAGCTCAACAAGGTCGTCCACGTCGAGCGCCGGCTCGTCCAGTCGCTCGGCCGCGAGCCCTCGCCCGAGGAGATCGCGCGCGAGCTCGAGTGCACGACGCGCGAGGTGCGCGACATCCTGCGCATGTCCCAGCAACCGGTCTCGCTCGAGAAGCCGGTGGGCGACGAGGAGGAGTCCGAGCTGGGCGACTTCGTCGAGGATCAGATGTCGGAGTCGCCGTTCGACATGGCCAACGAGAACCTGCGCCGCGAGAACGTCCGCCGCGCGCTGGCCGCGCTGCCGCAGCGCGAGCGCGAGGTCATCGAGATGCGCTTCGGGCTCACGGGCGGCCGGCCGCGCACGCTCGAGGAGGTCGGGCGCGCGTTCAACGTCACGCGCGAACGCATCCGCCAGATCGAGAACCACACGCTGAAGAAGCTCGAGTCGCTGCCCGAGGCGCAACGGCTGCGAGACGCGTCTTAGCGCGCCCCCTCCCTTTATAGACTGGTCCACCGTTCTGGCGGGATTCCCGAGCGGTCAAAGGGGCCTGACTGTAAATCAGGTGGCTACGCCTTCGCAGGTTCGAATCCTGCTCCCGCCACTTGGAGGAGGCATCGGTCGCACCGCGCATCGCCGAGCAGCTCCGGCTGCTCGTCGAGGCCGTGACCGACTACGCGATCTTCCTGCTCGACCGCGAGGGCCGGGTGCTCACCTGGAACGCGGGCGCCCGGCGGATCAAGGGCTACGCGCCCGAGGAGATCATCGGCCAGCACTTCTCGACCTTCTACACCGAGGAGGACCGCGAGCGCGGCCACCCGGACGCCGAGCTCGAGATCGCCGAGCGCGACGGGCGCTACGAGGAAGAGGGCTGGCGCGTGCGCCGCGACGGCTCGCACTTCTGGGCCAACATCATCATCACCGCGATCTTCGACGACGGCGGCCGGCTGACCGGCTTCGGCAAGGTCACGCGCGACCTGACCGCCCGGCGGCTCGCCGAGGAGCAGCTGCGCGTCCGCTCGGCCGAGCTGGGCGCGGTCAACGATGAGCTCGAGCAGTTCCGGCTGCTCGTCGCGAGCATCCGCGACTACGCGATCTTCCTCCTCGATGCGGGCGGCCACGTGCGGACGTGGAACGCCGGCGCCGAGCTCATCAAGGGCTACAGCGAGGCCGAGATCATCGGCCGGCACTTCTCGATCTTCTACCCGCCCGACGCGTGCGCCCAGAACCACCCCGCGCACGAGCTCGAGATCGCGGCGCGCGAGGGCCGCTTCGAGGAAGAGGGCTGGCGCCTGCGCAAGGACGGCTCGGGCTTCTGGGCCAACGTCGTCATCACCGCCCTGCGCAACGACCACGGGATCCTCATCGGCTACGCGAAGGTCACCCGCGATCTGACCACGCGCCGCGAGGCTGAGGAGGACCTGCGCCGGACGGCGACCGAGCTCGAGCGCTCCAACGCCGAGCTCGAGCGTTTCGCCGCCGCCGCCGCCCACGACCTGGCCGAGCCGCTGCACACCATCGCCGGGCTGGCGGACTTGATCGACCACCGTCACGGCGCGTCGCTCGACCCGGACGCGGCCGAGGCCCTCGGGCACATCCGGGGCGGCGCCGAGCGCCTGCGCCGGATGCTCGACGGGCTGTTCGCCTACTCGCGCGCGTCGCACGGCGAGATGCGCCGCGAGCGCGTCGAGGTGGCCCGCGCGCTCGCGCACGTGCTCGACTCGCTCAGCGCGCGCATCGAGGAGCGCGGCGGGCGTGTCGACCACGACCCTGCCGGGCTGGGCGTGGTGATGGCCGACGGCCGGCTGCTCGAGGCGGTGCTGCAGAACGTGATCGCGAATGCCTTGAAGTTCACCGAGGGGGAGGAGCCGCGGATCGTCGTCAGCGCGGCGCGGGACGGCGACCGCTGGCGGCTGACCGTCGCCGACAACGGGATCGGCATCCCGCCCGAGCACCAGGAGCGCGTCTTCGCGCTGTTCTCGCGGCTGCACCCGAGCGAGCGCTATCCCGGCACCGGCCTGGGGCTGGCCATGTGCCGGCGGATCGTCGAGCGCCATGGCTGCGAGATGGGGCTCGAATCCGCGCCCGGCGAGGGCAGCCGGTTCTGGTTCACGCTTCCCGCCGCCTGACCGACCAACCCTCCGGGTCTTGGTGCGTTTGGGCTCCCAAGGGGTCATGAGCCGGCCGTTCCAGCTCTGCGTCGAGCGCCTGCAGGACGGGGTGTCGATTCTCGCCGTCGTCGGCGAGCTCGACCTGGCGACCGCGCCGCACTTCCGCCGCGGGGTCGGCGGGCTGCTCGGCAGCGGTGGCCGGCGCCTGGTGGTCGATCTGAGCGATGCCGATTTCCTGGACTCCACCGGGCTCGGCGCGCTCGTGTGGGCGCAGTTCCGGGCGGGCGCGGCCGGGGGCGAGCTCGTCGTGGCCGGCGCCGAGGACGCGGTCGCCAAGACGATCGCGACGTCCGGCCTCGACGACCTCATCGCGCTAGCCGCGTCGCGCGCGGACGCGCTCGCGCGCTTCGGCGTCGGCCGCTCGCCCGAGGTCAGGCCCGCGCCGTCTGCGCGCGCCGGCTGAGGACGTCGTCGGCCTCGGCGAGCACCTCGTCGACCGTGACCTCGCGACGCTTGCCCCCCAGCGGTGGCCGCCGAGGCAGGCGCTGATCGAGAGCGCGATCGCGAGGTGGTTCTTTCGGTGCCCGGCGGGCCGAGCAGCACGACGCGCCTTCGCGCGCGGGTGTAGCGGCACGGCGTCGATGTCAACGTGCGCGTCGCTGATCCCGGTGCCGCGCTCAGCTGGACGCAAGCACGGGTCGACGGGTCCGCAGCAGCACTGCCGCGCTTCCATCTGACGCAGGGAGGCGGCGCGCGACACGCGATCGCGCGGCGCGCGGTCAGTCCTCGTGCGCGGTGTCCAGGTCCTCGAGATCAGCGAGATCTCGCGTGCGGCCGGCCGCTCGCTTCATCGAGCGCAGGTCTTCCAGCGAGCACACGCTGATCGCGACGCCCGCGATCTCGGCCTCCGTGGCGCGAGACCGCAGCTCGGCATAGCGCGGGACGCCCGGCAGCCCTTGAACGACGTCGAGCGGGCCGAGCCCGGTGTCGATCTGGACGCGCTCTCCCTCGGCGAGCAGCGCGGCGATCGAGACGCTCGAGCTGATGAACGCATCGCGGGTTTGCACCTGGCCGCCCGCTGTCGCGGCGACCTGCGCGAGCCGCTTGAGGTTGTCGATCTCGGGGTCGGCCACGATGTCGAGATCCTTCGTTCCGCGCACCACGCCCCAGGCGTTGACAGCCAGGCCGCCGATCAGCACGAAGCGCACGCCGGCTTCGACGAGTCGCCGCAGCAACTCGTCGAAGGCGGGGCCGCTCACCCGCGACGTGCGACGCCGACGAACCGCAGCAACTTGTGGCTCAGTGCGATGCCCTCGGCGAGGTTGGTGCTCATCGGGCGCTTGGCGTCCTCGCGCAGGCGGCGGGCGCGGACGGGGTCGGCGATCTGCCTGCCGGCTGCGGCGCGCTTGCTCACGCTTTCAGATGGTACGCG
>VAWY01000223.1 GCA_005888335.1 Actinomycetota bacterium | reverse complement strand
GTCGGCCACCGCGGGCTGATCCATGCGCAGGTGCTGCTGCACGGCGCAGAGGGGCCGTGGGCGACACGCCCGGGATTCGACGAGGTCGGCGCTTGCGTCAGCGGGATCTTCGCCCTCGGCGGCACCCTCGAAGAGCCCCGGCAGCCACCGATGCTGCCCATCGTCGACAACATCGTCGGCTGGCTCGGCACGGTCGGGGTACTTGACGCGCTTCGCCGCAGAGCCGCCGAGGGCGGCTCGTACCGCGTCCAGGTCTCACTCACCCGCGTCTGTCTCTGGCTGATCTCCCTGGGGATCTTCGACAAGGAGTTCGCTGCGAGTACAGCGGGGAGCACCCCGGAACACTCGGCCATCCCGCCCGAGCTGTTCACCGCGAAGACCCCGCTCGGCAACTACCAGGGAATGACCGATCAGATCGAATTCGCTTCGCTTCCGCAGGGATTCCCCACGACTGTGCTGCAGCCGATGGGCGCCGATCAGCCCGAATGGTTGCCGCGAGCAACAAATCCGGTCTGATCCGCAGAGGCCCGGCTGATGGACCAGTTTCGTGTCGCCGTCACGCTCGCGGCCGAAGAGGGGCGCCGTCGCGAGCCTCCGCGGAATCCCCCAGCCCGACGGACTATCGGGGACGCGTGGTGCACGCTGTGTGGAGATGCGGTCGGCGTCGCTGAGCACTTCCCTACGGGTCGCGCCGGGACCGCGAGGAACGCGGAGTGAGCGCTCGCGGCCGACATCGGCCCGAGCGCTCGGCGCGGGCCACCGCGACGGCAGACGCTGCCGCAGCCGCGGACCGGGTAGCCGGACCCGGAATGGACCCAGCTCGCCGCGGCTCAGGCGCGCGCTTCGCGCCCGGCGGAGTCGGCCGGCGCGGCGGGCTCGTAATCCCCGTGCAGCACGTCTGGGTCCAGGTCGAAACCGTTCGGCCACACGATCGTGCGCAGCTCAGAGTCGACGCGGACGCGCCGGAAGTAGTCCGGATCGCGCAGTGGCTCGGCCATCGGTCCCCAGAGGACATCAGCGACATCAACGACGCGCTCGCTGTCGTCGTCGAACCGCAGGCGCAGGCGATACGGCTCCAAGGGCTCAACGTGGGTCACGGCAATCACGGCTCGGATGCTAGGGCAGCGGGTCGATCGCCACGAGCTGCTCGTGCGCGCGAGCACCCGAGCGGCCTGCTGCGACCCTCGGCGGTGTAGTCCTCGATGAAGCTGTTGTCGCCCCAGGGGCCGGCGAAGTTGAAGTCCTCGCGGTCGTACAGCTCGCGGACGCCGCCGATGACGGCGCGGATGGCGTCCGGGCCCTGCAGGGCGCCGTCGAGCATCGACCCCTCCAGGGTGACGTCAGCGGCCAGCTTGTCCACCCACGCCGGGTAGTAGTCCGCGAACCTGCCGGCGGGATCGCCTCTTCCCAGGTAAGTCGGAACGTCGCCGGTCGCTTGGGTGGCGGACATGTCGGTCATGCCGTCAGGGTCGCCTACGGCGGGGGCGTGTCGCGCCCGTGGCCCCCCGGGCCTGGACCCTGGCTTGCCGAGGTCTTCAACGTGCCGCTCGAGCAGGTGGGCGAACGGCGCGCGGATCTCGCTGAGCGCGCCTGCGAACCGACCCCGATCGCACCGGTGTTACGTCGGCGTCATCGCAGCTAGATCGGGTTGGCCCCGTCGTCTCTGACCGGCCACCGTCCCCTCCTTTCAGAGCCACGCCGCGAGGACGATCTGGCGGATGTCCTGGTCGGGGTGCTCGCGCACGCCGTAGAGGACGCTCGACCCGATCCACAGGATCGTGCGTCCGAGGTGCTCGGGGTAGCGGTCGATCTTGGCGTTGAAGAAACCGACGGCGCTGTCCTCGGTCGCGAGGAGTTCCTCCGCGTCGTCGAGGTAGCGCCGGGTCTCGGCGATGGTCCGCTCGGCGTCGTCGTCGAGTCGCTTGTTCTGGTGGCCGGAGACGATGTGCCGCGGCTTGAGGGCCTCGACCTTGTGGATCGCCTCTCGCCACGGCCCGAAGCCCCCGACGATCGCGATCTGCGCGAGGTACATGTGCACGCCGTTGTAGATCACGTCGCCGGCGACGACGAGGTCGAGGTCCGGGATGTGCAGGACGGTGGTGTCGTCGCTGTCGGTGGCGCCGGTCTCGACGATCACGAGGTCGTGGCCCTCGAGCGTGAGCCGGTTGTCGGGCACCGTCACGGCCGTGACCGGCGTCGGCGGGATCCCCGAATAGATCTTGTCCCACAGCATCGGTCGCGTGGCGACGCTGGCGTGCATCTGGGCGATCGTCCCCGCCGAGGCGATGACGCGCGCCCCGAACCGCTCGGCCAGCACCCCGGCGGCGAACCAGTGATCGCCATGGCCGTGGGTGATGAAGATGTCGGTGACGTTGCGCCCCTTCGCGGCGACCCAGTCGCCGACCAGGTGCGCCTGGTCCGTTGTCAGCGGAGGGTCGGTCAGCACTGCGTCCTCGCTGCCGTAGATCAGCGTGCTCGCCTGGGGCGAGAACCGCTTCGGCTCGCCGTTCGGCAGGACGCCGTCCTGCGGCGGCGCCTCGTTGACGAAGACCTCGTACGTCAGGGTCTCGCTCACGGCTTCGGTAGTGCTCATCGCGGCCTCCGTCGGGGACGACGTGAGGATCGCTCGCCGCGAGCCCGGTCGCGCCCGTCGACACCCGGGTCGACTCCCGGGCCGGTGGCGATACGGAACCAGACGCGATGGCCGGTCAGGCAGGCGCGGATCCCTCGTCCTCCGCCAAGCCGGCGCTCAGGGCGCTCGAGAGTCGCGCCTGAAAGTGTCCGTCAGCGTGAGCACGAGCGCGGCCGCAACGAACGCCGCGCAGCTGACGATGCCGTAGCGGTACGCCGACGCGAAGTTGCCGTGCGATGAGGCGAGCTGGGTGTAGAAGACGCTGCCGGTGACCGCGATGCCAGCCGCCGAGCCGATCCGCTGACCGGTCTGCAGCACGCCGCCGGCGCTGCCAGCGCGCTGGACCGGTACCTGGGACAGCGTGAGGGTCAGGTTGGGCGAGATCACCAGCCCGCCGCCGAGGCCGGCGATCAGCAGCGGCAGCGCTATCCACAGCGCGGCGTCGTGGCCGGGATGAGCGTCCACCGCCACCCAAATGCAGGCCATCCCGATGAGAACAACGGCGAGTCCAAAGGCCACGAGCTTGGGGCCCCGGCGCAGCGCCTGACGGCTGCCCGCCGTCGAGGTCAGCGCGCTGCCGATGGCGAACGGGGTGACGGCGAGTCCGGACTTCCACGCGGGATAGCCCAGCCCGATCTGCAGGTACTGCGTCTGGATGAAGAAGAACACCGCGATGAACCCGGCGAAGTACAGGAGTCCCACCGGGGCGCCGAGCGCAAAGGAGCGGATCCGGAACAGGTCGATCGAGACGAGCGGCTCGCGGGTGCGGCCGTAGCGGCGCTCGTGCAGCAACCACATGACCACCAGCACGGCACCCAGCGGGAACAGCGCGACACGCAGCGAGCTGTGCCACGAGCGCTGCTCGATGAACGGGACGAGGATGCACACGAGCGCCGCGCCGAGGAGCACGACGCCAAGCGGGTCGAGCGGCTGGCTTCGGCGCTCGGTGGCGGTCGGGGCCGGCAGGTAGCGGCGGGCCAGCAACAGGATTGCCATGCCGATCGGCAGGTTGACGAAGAACACCGCCCGCCAGCCGTTGTGGACGCCGAACAGGGCGATCAGCCCGCCGCCGACGAGTGGGCCGACCGCGGTCGACACGGCGATGGTCGAGCCGAAGAGGCCGAATGCCTTGCCGCGCTCCTCGCCTCGGAACAGGCTCTGGATGAGGCCCGAGATCTGCGGGGTGATGAGACCCCCGGCGAACCCTTGGACGACCCGCGTCAACACGAGCTCCAGCGGCGTCTGCGCCAACGCGCAGGCCGCGCTCGCGACCACGAACAGCGCCACGCCAACCATGAACACCGGCCGCCGCCCGTGCGCGTCACCGAAGCGCCCCGACGGGACGAGCAGCAGCCCCAGCGCGAGCGCGTAGCCCGCAACAATCCACTGCAGCGCGTTCTGTTGCGCGTGCAGGCCCTGCTGAATGCTCGGCAGGGCGACGTTGACGATCGAGACGTCGAGCAGGGTCATGAACCCGGCGGCGAGGCAGACACCGAGCGCCATCCAGCGGTCCGGGTCGGGGCGGTAGTCGTCGTCGCGCCTCGGCGCCGGGCGAGCAGAAGCTGCGGCGGCCACCGACCGAGCTGACATGCCGCCACCGTGTCATCGCGCAGCGGGCGGTTGCGCCAGTGTGCACCCCAGTCGGCTCACGGGACGCGTGGCCGCGCGCAGGCCCAGACGACACCTGGGCAGGAGCCGGCAAGCCCGCATGAGCGCGGCGTTCCCTACGCCGCGAGAGCGGCGCGCGACTCCGGAATCCTCGGCGAGGAGTCGGCGGTCCCCTGCCCGGCGAGACCGTGCTGATCCTCGCCGCGGTCTACGCCGGCGCCGGGCGGCTCAACATCGCGCTGGTGGCGCTGCTCGCCTCGGAGTCCGGGGCCTGAAGGGCGCTTCCCAGTTGGCGTCGGGACCGGATTCCGAGCTTGGAGTACACGTGGCGCAGGTGCCACTCGACGGTCCGCGGGCTGAGGAACAGGCGAGCGCCGATGTCCGAGTTCGAGAGCCCGTCGCGAGCCAGCTCACCAATCTGACGCTCCTGTGCGGTGAGATCGTCGCGGGTCTCGGCGATGCCCCGGCGGCGCTTCTCGCCAGTCGCGACGAGTTCTCTGTCGGCGCGCTGGGTGAACGCCTCCATGCCCATCGACGTGAACAGCTCATGTGCGACGTTGAGCTCGGCGCGCGCATCGAGCCGGCGACCCTCGCGCCGCAGCCGTTCGCCGTACAGCAGATGCGTGCGAGCGAGCTCAGCGCGAACGCGAGTCCGGCCGAGATCATCGACCGCCGTGCGGAACCAGCGATCGGCGTCGGCGCCTTGGGCGAGCAGCGCCCGGGCACGCGCCTCGACGCCGCGCGCCCAATCGGTTCCCGTGGCCTGCGCCTTGGTGGCCAGGCGCTCCAGAGCGTCCGTGGCGAGATCGGTCCGGCCGCAGCGCATGGCCGGCTCGACCAGCTCGCTCAAGCCCCAGTTCTCCGCGACGACCTCTCGATGCTCGCTGGCGGATGCGGCGGCGCCGAGCGCGTCCTCATACCGGCCGAGGCCGTTGGAGAGGACCGCGTGCGCGTAGGCGCTGATCGCCAGGCCGATCCCCTCTCCGCGCGCGCCCGCCTCGCGCTCCGTCGTCTCCATGAGCTCTTCCGTTTCGCGCGGCCTCCCCCGCCACGCGGAGACCATCAATGCGCCGTACGGCGCGGAATGGATCCCCGTCGCCTCTTCGACGGACACTGTCTCGGAAACCGCGGCGGCGGCGGCGGCGAGGTCGCCGCAGAACACCAGCATGGGTGCGCGGGCGCTGAGGGCGAGCGCGAGCTCGCTGAGTGTCCCCGTCGCGCGGGCGACCTCGACGCTGGAGCGCGACAGCGAGGCCGCATGTTCGTCGTCCCAGATCTCGAACGCGACGACGCAGCCCTGCCACAGCCAGCGCAGCCGTTCCTTGGCCGACGCCTCCTGGCCGGAGAGCCGCCGCACCGCCTCTCGGCAGAGCGGGACAGCCGCGGCGTAATCGTCGGCGAGGGCGACAAGCGCATCCAGCAGCAGGTCCGCGGTCGAGGCGCCGGCGCCCGTTGGGCGCGCCGCGGCCCGGGCGGCCTGCGCGACCTCGCGTACGCCGACGCTGCCGTTGAGCCTGGCGCCGAAGAGCGCCGCTGAGAACGCATCGATGTACGTTTCTCGCGCGAGGGAGATGTCCAGCGGTTCCAGCCGGCCGGCGGCGGCCAGCAGGAGCGGGGTTGCGTCGGTGCCCCGGCTGGAGATGAACGCGAGCTGTGCGCGCACCAGGTCGATCTGTGCGCGCTGGAGCTCATCGAGCGGCCCGGCCTGCGCTGTGGCCAGCAGGCCGCGAGCCGTGGTGAACGCGCCGGCCTGGACACTCGCGCCGGCAGCCGCGAGCGCGCGTCCACGACGCCGGGCCGGGTCCGGGGTGAGCGCGGCGGCACGGTGCAAGAAGGCCGCCGTTGCAGCGACCCCGCCGCGGGCCTGCGCTCGGTCGGCCGACTGCTCGAGCTCGGCGGCGACGTCCTCGTCGGGCCCCGCTGCCGCCAGAGCGCGGTGCCACGCGCGGCGATCGGCGTCGGCGTCGAGATGGCTCACTTCGGCGAGGACTTCGTGCACCCGCTGTCGGCTGACGAGTGGCGCGGCCCGGTAGACCGCGGAGCGGACCAGCGGATGGCGGCCAACAGTTCCGCAGCCTCGGCGGGCGCGAGCGCGCTGGTCTCGATGTGCAGCCTCCGGCCCGCGCGTAGGACCACCGTCGGGTCGCCCAACGGCTCGGCGGCTGCCAGCAGCATCAGGTGCTGCGTCGCCTCGGGCAGCTCGCGGACGCGCCGGAGGTAGTGGTCCTCGATGTGCGTGGGAAGCTCGCCGGCGGCAGGAAGCTCGAAACCACCGGCCAAGTCGGCAGCGGTCATGCGCGCCGGAAGCTCCAGCAGGGCAAGAGGGTTGCCTCGGGTCTCGGCGACGATCCGGTCAGCGACGCGGCTGTCGAGCAGGCCCGCGACGACGCTCGCCAGCAGCGCGC
>VAWY01000222.1 GCA_005888335.1 Actinomycetota bacterium | reverse complement strand
ACAGACGACGCAGGTCTACTCCGTCTTCATCCGCGCGACGCCCGAACAGGTGTGGGACGCGATAACGAAACCGGAGTTCACGGCGCAGTACTTCTACAACAGCGTGATCGAGTGCACGTACGAGCCCGGCACTCCCTATCGCGGCCTGTCGGCGGACGGCGAGCAGGAATACGTCGACGGCGTGGTGATCGAGGCAGATCCGCCGAACAAGCTCGTCACGACGTGGCGGGCGCTCTGGGCGCCCGAGCTCGCCGCCGAGCCTCACGGCCGGGTCTCGTGGGAGCTCGAGATCGCCGGCGAAGGCGTGACGCAGCTGACGATCGTCCACGACGAGCTCGAGGCGTCGCCGAAGACGGCCGAGAGCGTCGCGAGCGGTTGGAGCTTCGTGCTCAGCGGCATGAAGACGCTGCTCGAGACCGGCAAGCCGCTCTCCGGCTAGCGCGGAAGCGGGGCGGGGCCGCGCCGGCTCCGCCCCGTCCGTCCCTCATCCTGGGGATGCGGCGAGGGTGCAATCGGGCGATATCTGAGCCAAGAGTCAGAGGCGATGCGGTGCGCCTGGAACAGGGGGATTCGATCCAATGGCCACTGCAGCCCGTTCCATCGCACTTGCCGTCGTAGCCGTCTTCGCCGTGTCCGTCGGGCCCGCGTCCGCGCAGAGCACCGGCATCGGCTTCAGCTTCATGCCCAAGCACGTCCTCCAGGGCGACCCGGCGCGCATCGCCGTCACGGTCCGCCCCGCCGGCGTGAGCTGTTCGCTCAAGGTCAGCTATTTCGGCGGCACGACCCAGACGGGCCTCGCGCCGACAGTCGCAGCGGGCGGCCGCGCCCAGTGGTCGTGGACCGTGCCGACGAACATCCAGGCGGGGCTTGCGAAGGCCACTGTCAAGTGTGCGCGCGCAGGTGCCGTCACGCGCCCGCTCGTCGTCATCGGACGCCTGATCGCTCCGAAGATCATCGTCAAGCAGACCGGCTTCTCGACGCGACCGCAGCCGTTCGCCGGGACGCGGCTGAGCTACGGGTTGATGCTGCACAACGAGTCGACCACACAGGACGCGAAGAGCGTCACCGTGCAGACGAACTTCGTAATGGCCGACGGGTTCCTGCTCGGTACGGACTCGCAGCACCTCGACTGGATCGCGGCCGGCTCCGACTACGCGCTCGGCAACACGGTGAGCTTCCCGGGCCTGGCGCCGATCGTGCGGCTCGAGACCGTGATCTCCGTCGGCGCCTTCGCGAAGGCATCACTGACGTTCCCGACGCTCGCGAACATCCATCTCGTGCCCCAGATCTTCGACCCGAACTGGCTCGGGTCGGTCGAGGGCGAACTGCAGAACACCGACCCGCTGCTGATCCTGCGCAACGCGCAGTGCACGGCGGTCGTCTTCGACGCTGCCGGGAACATCCTCGGCGGCGGCTCCGGGTACGCGTTCCAGACGCTGCCGCCCGGCGCCCGCCAGGCACTTCAGCTCGGCAACGGCTTCGACGTGATCCCGTACAACAAGGCGTCGTCCGTCACGGTCTCGATGACGCCGAGCTGGCAGCAGCCGGGTACGTAGCGCTGGCGGTCTAACGCGCGCCGTGGCAGGCTGAGGCCGTGCAGGCTTCGCCGCCACGGCGCGAGCTCCCGCAGGTCCTGATCGGGCTGCTGGCGCTCGCGGTCGCGGTCGCCGTCGCGGTCCCGGTGACCGCCTCGATCGTGATGAACGGGATCCGCGACGTGAAGCAGACGCGCGACACGATCGTCGTCACGGGCTCGGCAAAGCAGCCAATCCAGGCGAACCTCGCCGAGTGGTTCGTGAGCGTGTCCTCGCACGAGCGCTCGCCGGCCGAAGCCGCGCGCTCGGTGCGGGCGAAGACCAAGGCGGTCGACGCGTTCCTGCGCGATGCCGGCCTCACCTCCGACGTGAAGAAGCCGCCGGTCGACGTCGAGGAGACGGCCGACCAGGTTCCGACCGGACTCGCGAAGCCGAAGTTCCGGTCGGTGCCGGCCTGGGTGGTGACGCAGTCGTTCTTCCTCCAGACGACGAAGATCGACACGCTCGAGCACACTGCCGCGACGGTTGACCGGCTGTTGCTGCAGGGCGTGGACGTCTCGGTCGGACAGATCCAGTACCTCTCGACGGAGCTGAAGAAGGCGAAGTTCGCGGCGCTGCGGCAGGCGACGGCCGACGCGCAGGAACGAGCCCAGACGATCGCGCAAGGTCTCGGCGGACATCTCGGCGCCGTGCGCAGCGTGCACCTCGGCGTCTACCAGATCACGCCGCGCAACTCGACCGACGTGAGCGGCGAGGGGATCAACAGCACAACGACGCGCGCGAAAGACGTAACAGCGGTCGTCTCGGTGACCTTCGCGGTCAATCGCTGACCGCGTTAGCATCCGGGCCTCATTTCGAACGAGGGGAGGGGGAGATGCTGAGGTTGCTTGTCGCCGTCGCCGTCGTGTTCGGCGCCGTTGCCGCCGGCGCGGAGGCGATCACGACCACGGGGTACCCGGACAACGGGTTGCATCCGAACGTCGGCGCGATCATGGTTCCCGCGCGAGACGGTGGTGTCGCCGACGGTGTTTGTCACTGCGAGCCACTGCACGGCGTTTCCCGCGAGCGATCCGCGGCCCGACTACGTCACGTTCGACGGGACCGACATTCAGCCGACGCCTGACGGCCTGATTCCGGCGACGCCCATGACGAATCCCGCCTACGGGGGCGGCTCGCGGGACGACGTCTCGGTGATGATCCTGTCGACGCCTGTCACGACGATCACGCCGGCGACGCTGCCGCCGCGCGTCGGGTTCCTGGATTCGCTGCCGCTCGATCAGAGCACGAAGCTCACGGTGGTCGGGTACGGCACGGTCGAGAAGGAGATCGTGAAGGGCGAGAACGGCCCGCAATTCCCGCTCCTGGGTGACCGCGGATACGGGATCGGCTCGTTCAACTCGTTGACGCCGCAGTGGCTGAAGATGAGCCAGAACGCCGCCCACGGAGACAGCGGCGCGTGCTACGGCGACTCGGGCGGGCCGACGTTCCTCGGTGCGGCGCCGAACGACGGCGACATGGTTCTCGCCGTGACAACGACCGGCGACACTCCGTGCTACTCGACGAACGTCGCGTCGCGGACGGACAGCGCCACCGCGCGCGCGTTCCTCGCAACCTTCGGGCTCTAGCTGCAGCGAACGGGGGCGGTGAGTTGCACCGCCCCCGTGCTCAGGTTGAGCGATGCGCCCGGCATGATTCGAACATGCGACCTCTGCCTCCGCAGGGCAGCGCTCTATCCCCTGAGCTACGGGCGCTCGCGGACGAAACAGTGTAGCCGCGGTCAGCTGCGGTAGCGCAGCGCGACGTCGTACATCGCGAGGATGTTCTCGACCGGCGTGTCGGGCTGGAGATGGTGCGAGCTGCAGAGGACGAAGCCGCCGCCGCGGCCGAGCACGTCGACGAGTCGGGCGACCTCGGCGCGAACCTCGTCCGCCGTGCCGCGCGGGAGGATCTTGAGAATGTCGACGCCGCCGTGAAAGGAGAGCCGGTCTCCGAACTCCTCCTTCAGCCGTTCCGCTTCCATGCCTTTCGCGTCCGGCTGGATCGGGTTCAGCAGATCGACGCCGAGGTCGATCAGCTCCGGGATCAGCGGATAGATCGCGCCGTCGCAGTGGTACATGACCGGCACGCCGAAGGAATGCGCGAGCTCGGTGAGGCGCGCGTGCAGCGGTCGCACTTCGGCGCGCCACGTGTCGGGCGAGATCATCAGCGAGTTCTGCGTCGCCACGTCGTCGTAGAAATAGACCATGTCGAGCCGGTCGCCGGCGAGCTCGAGCACGCGACGCGTGTTCTCGACGTAGACGTCGGTGAGGCGCCCCATGATGTAGCGCGGAATCTCGAGGTTGATCGCGATGTCGATCAGGAACTCCTGCATCCCGCGCAGCTGCCATGAGATCTCGAACACCGAGCCGATCCGGAAGCGCACGTGCCGCACGCCGGCCGCATCCATCTCGTCGAGCAGCTTGGGCAGTGGGCTGAAGTCCCACCAATCGGGCTCCGGCCACGGATGCGCATCGAGATCCGCGATCGACTCCACGTTCCGCAGCGGCCACGTCGCGAACTCTTCGTACGCGCCGAACTCATGCTCGACCTTCTGGCGGTGGCAGCCCCAGATGTCGAGCGTCGTATCGTCGGGATTGCGAAGCCGCCACATCCGGTTCGGCGTCGAGCGGTCGAGCGAGCCCCACCAATCGGGAACAGCGCCCTCCGGCACGAGCGCGTCGGGATGCCGGCAGAACATGTCGTAGGACAGCACGCGCGTGTCGATCTCGAAGTGGCGCAGCAACGCCTCGCGCGAGGGATCGACGAACTCCGCCGGGCCGACATCCGTCGTGTCCGGCTGGAGGTGCGCGATCAGCTTGGCCCACACCTCCGGTGTCGCAAGGAAGTCGACCGGGACCCGGTCCGGCTCCTCGTGACGGAGAGCTGTCAGGACGCGCTCGCGCGAGTTCACGTGGTCGTTCGCACGGGTTCGAGGCGCGTGTCGTCCGGCACCTCGGCGCGTACGTACGCGAGCGCGACGACCGAGCCGTCGGTGCGGCGTGCCGCACTCGTCACCCGGCCCACGACCTTGCCGTCGTGCACGAGCTCCGCGTCGTACTCCGGAACGTCTGCCAGCTCGAGCACGCGCAGGCCGCGGTTCGGGTGCCCGCGGTAGTGCAGGCGCGCCACCGGCTCCTGGCCCGGGTAGCAGCCCTTCGAGAACGAGATGTGCGTTGTCTCGAGGCCGGCCTCCGCGGGCAGGATGCGGTCGTCGAGCTCCCTGCCCCAACGCGGCACGCCGGCCTCGATCCTGCGGCGCTCGAGCTCGTCGGCGTCGAGCGTCGGCTCGAGCTGCGCGTCGAGCACCTCGACCGCACCGGGAAAGTCGGTCCGGATCCCGTCCCCGCCGAACACGAGCGCCGACGTGTGCTCCTCGGGCTCGATCTCGCACCTCGCGCGCAGCCGCATGCGCACGAGCAGCGCGCGAACCTGCTCGCCGAGCTCCGGCTCGGTGAGAACCAGGAAGTCCTCGTCGCCACGGCGCCACACGACAACCGGCGCGATCAGGCGCGCCTTAGCGGTCAGCAGCAATGCCGGGCACGCCTCGCCGACCTGTAACGCTTCGACGTCGTTCGAGACCATTCGCTGCAGGTAGTCCGCAGCATCCGGCCCGGCGACGCGAAGGTACGCCCGCTCCCGTGCAGCTACATCCACGACATCTAGTGTAGGAATCCGTGCCCCTGTTCCGATCCAAGGCCGAGCAAAAGGTCCGCGACGCCGGGTACGACCCGGCGCGGCTGCCGCCCGGGCAGTACCTGACCGAGAAGTGGCCCGTGCTGCACGCGGGGGAGGTGCCCGACGTCGACCTTGCCACCTGGACGCTCGAGGTGTCCGGCGAGGTCGAGGAGCCGGTGACGCTGACGTTCGAGCAGCTGACGCAGCTGCCGGCGACCGACGTAACGACCGACATCCACTGCGTCACGCGCTGGAGCCGCTTCGACGCGCAGTTCAAGGGCGTCCACTGGCGGGAGCTCGCGAAGCTCGTACGGCCGAAGCCGAGCGCCCGGTTCGCGATCGCGCACGCCGAGCACGGGTTCACCTCCAACGTCCCGCTCGCGGCGCTCGAGGACGAGCACGCCCTCGTCGTCTACGAGGCGGACGGAGCGCCGCTCACCCCGGATCACGGCTATCCGGTCCGGCTCTTCATCCCGACGAAGTACTTCTGGAAGAGCGCCAAGTGGCTGCGCGGAATCGAGCTCTCCGCCGTCGACAAGCCCGGCTTCTGGGAGCGCTACGGCTACCACAACGACGCCGATTACTGGCGCGAGGAGCGGTACGGCTTCTAGCTCGATCGAGGGATTCAGGCGAGCGGCGCGCGCGGCCGATATCCCCAGTACCCACCTCCCCACCCCAAGTGGATGAAACGGCGCCCTCCCCGGCGCCGTTTCTCTTTTCCGGGGTCGAGCGGATCCGCGACCCCTGGTGCCAGGCCCGGGCCTGGCACCGGGACGTGGCCCGCGGGCACAGTCCGCAACAGGCAGCCGGAAAGGCGAAGGGTCGGCGCGAGCCGACCCTTCGAACCCGGGTGCCAGGCCCGGGCCTGGCACCCGGGTGTCGCGAAAAGACGGAGGGCCGGCAGATGCCGGCCCTCCGTCGGTCGTGCGGAAGCCCGGAGGCTCGTTACATCATCCCGCCCATGTCGGGCATGCCGCCGCCCATGCCGGCGCCGGCTTTCTCGGGCGCCTCGGCGACGATCGCCTCGGTGGTGAGGATGTTCTTCGCGATCGACGCCGCGTTCTGCAGCGCGGAGCGCGTGACCATCGTCGGATCGCCGATACCCGCCTTGAGCAGGTCCTCGACCTGGCCGGTGTCGACGTTCAGGCCGAAGCCCGGCTTCGCCTGACGGACGTGCTCGACCGCGATCGAGCCCTCGAGGCCCGCGTTCGCGGCGAGCTGGCGGAGCGGCTCCTCGAGCGCGCGGATGATGATCTGCGCACCCGTGCGCTCGTCACCCTCCAGCTCGGCGAAGACGGCTTCCTTGACCGCGTCGGCCGCGTTGATGAGCGCGACGCCGCCGCCCGGCACCTGACCCTCCTCGAGAGCCGCGCGGGCAGCCTGCAGCGCGTCCTCGACGCGGTGCTTCTTCTCCTTCATCTCCGTCTCGGTCGACGCTCCGACCTTGACGACCGCGACGCCGCCGGACAGCTTCGCGAGGCGCTCCTGGAGCTTCTCGCGGTCGAAGTCGGAGTCGGTGTTCTCGATCTCCGCCTTCAGCTGCTTGATGCGGGCCTTGATCGCGTCGGCCGAGCCGGCGCCGTCGATGATCGTGGTCGAGTCCTTGTCGACGACGACCCGGCGGGCCTTGCCGAGCTGCGAGACCTTCGTGTTCTCGAGCTTGAGGCCCATCTCCTCGGTGATCACCTCGGCACCCGTGAGGATGGCGATGTCCTCGAGCATCCGCTTGCGGCGGTCACCGAAGCCCGGCGCCTTGACGGCGACGGCCTGGAACGTGCCGCGCAGCTTGTTGACGACGATCGTCGCCAGGGACTCGCCCTCGACGTCCTCGGCAACGATCAGCAGCGGGCGACCCGCCTGGATGACCTGCTCGAGGATCGGCAGCAGGTCCTTCACGGCACCGATCTTCTGGTTCGCGACGAGGATGTACGGCTCGTCGAGAACCGCCTCCATCCGCTCCGCGTCGGTGACCATGTACGGCGAGAGGTAGCCCTTGTCGAACTGCATGCCCTCCGTGAACTCGAGCTCGAGGCCAAGGGTCTGGCCCTCCTCGACGTTCACGACGCCGTCCTTGCCGACCTTCTCGATCGCGTCGGCGATGACGTCGCCGATCTCGCGCTCGCGCGAGGAGACGGTCGCCACGCGGGCGATGTCCTCCTTGCCCGAGACCTGCTTCGACTGGCTCTTCAGGTTCTCGACGACGGCCTCGACGGCCTTCTCGATACCCCGCTTGAGACCCATCGGGTTCGCACCGGCCGCGACGTTCTTCAGACCCTCGCGGACGATCGCCTGAGCGAGCACCGTCGCGGTGGTCGTGCCGTCGCCGGCGACGTCGTTCGTCGCCGTGGCGACCTCGCGCACGAGCTGTGCGCCCTGGTTCTCGAAGACGTCCTCGATCTCGATCTCGCGTGCGATCGTGACGCCGTCATTCGTGATCGTGGGCGCGCCGAACTTCTTGTCGAGCACGACGTAGCGCCCCTTGGGGCCAAGGGTGACCTTGACCGCATCGGCGAGGACGTTCACGCCGCGCTCGAGCGCGCGACGGGCATCCTCGTTGAACTTCAGCTCCTTGTGAGCCATGCTTTTTTCTTCCTCCTCGAACTACGCGGTTGCACCGGCCGGCTCACGGGTCCCGACGACCTTCGCGAGCACATCTGACTCGCGCAGGATCAGGTACTCGTCAGCGCCGACCTTGATCTCGGTTCCGCCGTACTTGGAGAAGACGATCTCGTCGCCCTCCTCCACATCCATCGGGACGTGCTTGCCGTCCTCGTCCCGGGGGCCCGGGCCGACGGCGAGGACGTTGCCGCGCTGCGGCTTCTCCTTCGCCGTATCCGGAAGCACGATGCCGCTGAGGGTCTGCTCCTCTTCCTCGAGGACCTCGACGATCAGGCGGTCACCAAGCGGCTTCAGGTTCATTCGTCCAGCCTCCTGACTGCTGTTTCTCCGACTCCTGGCACTCTCACCCCGAGAGTGCCAGGGCATTGTATGGGCACGGGCGCCGCTTGGCAAACCGGGTAGAACCTGCCCTGTGGAGCGCGAGTTCTCAGCCGGCGGCGTGCTCGTGAAAGTGATCCGGGGCCGACCGATGGTCGCCGCGATCCGCCCCCGGGGCAAGCGGGAGGGCGTCTGGGCCCTGCCGAAGGGGAACCTCGACCCGGGCGAGAAGCCCGAGCAGACGGCGCTCCGCGAGGTCCGAGAGGAGACGGGCGTCGAGGGCCGCCTGGTCGAGAAGCTCGGCGACGTGAAGTACACCTACACCCGTCCGGGCGGGGTGCGGGTCTTCAAGATCGTCAGCTTCTACCTCCTGCGGGCCGGCCGGGGCCGGATCGGAGAGATCGAGGAGCCGATCCGCGTCGAGGTGGCAGAGGCGCGCTGGCTGCCGCTCGACGAGGCGCCGCGCCTGCTCGCGTACGGGGGCGAACGCCAGATGGCGGCGAAGGCGCTGGCTAGATTCGCTCCATGAGCGAGCCGGTGAACGTCGCGGAGTACTTCGAGCTGGCGGCGGCCAAGGTCGACCCGGCGGTCTGGTGCTACTTCGAGGGCGGCGCCGGTGACGAGGTCACGCTTCGCGCCAACGTCGGCGCCTACGCCCGCTGGCGGTTCCGGCCGCGCGTGCTCGCCGACGTCGGCGAGGTGTCGACCCGAACGACCGT
>VAWY01000056.1 GCA_005888335.1 Actinomycetota bacterium | reverse complement strand
TCTACGTGCCGTGCCACCGAGTGGTGCGCACCGGCGGCGGGTTGGGCGGCTACCGCTGGGGCCTGGACGTGAAGCGTGCGCTGCTCGCGCATGAGGCGCGGTGGGCGTGAGGGTGGTGCGCTCCGCTCACGCGTGTGCTTCGGGCTGCAGCGCGGTCCGATTGCACTGAGGGAGACGCGGCCGGGCCTGCGCCCCGGCCGCGCGGGGTCGTTCGCGATCGCAGTTCCCGCGGAGCGAGCGTTGGCGCGCCAGGCCTGGCGGGTGGGGAACGAAACCGCGCATAGTGAGCGGTTTCGTTCCCCACCCGCACCGACCGAGCGCGAACGCGCCAAGACCCGGAAACCGCCCGCAGGGAGGCGCCGCGGAGCGCGCCCGACACGAGCGGCCACAAGGACAAACCGCTCCTTCCCCTCAGTGCAATCGGACCACGCCGCGGAAACCCACGCGGCCCGAGCGGACCGCAGAAACGACGCCCTACGCCGCCCGCCGCTGAGCCTCGTCCACAACCCTGCGCCGGCGCAGCCGCGCCACCAACCCCGCCCGCCGCGGCTTGACCCCGGCCTCCCGCCGCTTCGCCCCGCGGTACTCCGCGAGCGTCATGCCCTCGGGGACGTCGCAATGCACGTAGTGGTGCGGACGCGTCATGGTCGACCTCCGTGATCGGCCGCGCCGCGGACTTCTTCAGCGCGGCAAGCCGATCCTCCGCCCGCCGCCGGACGGAACCGCTAGCGGCGGGCGGCGAGGGCGTCCTGGGCGGCGTCGGCGCGGTCGTCGGCCGCGCGGAACGCGGCGAACGCCTCGCCCGTGCGCACCGCGCGCCAGTGGTCGAGCGCCGCGTTGGCCTCGGCGCGCGCGCTGCGCCACGCGAGCAGCAGCTCGTCGGCGCCGTGGCGGGCCTGCGGCCGGATGACGATCTCGCCGGTGTCCGCGATCGCGTCGAGGACGTCCTGGAGCTGGCGCGCGGACATGTGCTGCCCCGCTTTCCCGCTCGATGCGCAACGCTCACCTTCCTCGACGTACGTTCGAGGTTTGCGCGGCGAAGCTGCCCGCCCGGCTCAGTAGACGACGGTGCGCCGCTCGGTCCCCTGGCGGACCGAGGCGGCCAGCGCCACGCGCCCGTGGCGACGGCTCAAGGTCACGCGCACCGCGCCGCACCGGCGCGCCTGCAGCCGCCGCGCCGGCCGCCCGCTCTCACGGACGTACAGGCGCGCCCGCCTCGCCGTCGTGATCACGAGCACGGGGCTCCGGCCGCGCCGGCGCACGAGGCGCAGCGCCGTCACGAGCGAGCCGGGCGACAGGCGGCCGCCGCGAGCGGACAATGCCCGGAACTGGCAGCGCGCGGACGAGCCGGTGGTCTGCGTGAGGTCGACCGTGGCCTCGGCGCCGAAGACGTCGGAGCCGAACGCCCTGAGCCCCGACTGCCCCGCGTACCCGAGGTGCCCGAGCCCGAACAGGTCCTCGAGGCTGCGCAGCAGCGAGTAGTGGTTGTACTGCGTGTCGTTGACCGAGCCGGGGACGACGAACGGCGAGATCGCCACCGACCCCGTCTGGCCGCCGCCGCGCCCGAAGATCCCGGGCTGCGGCGTGTTGGGCCCGGTGGGCTGGTCGCAGCACGCCTCCGACTGCCTGCCCGCGCCGACGTTGGCCTCGTCCCAGGTGATGAACAGCAGGCCGCCGTCGGCGAAGGCCGGGGAGCCGGTGATCCGGGGCACCCACTCCTTGAGGAAGGCGTCGGCGCTGGCCAGGCCACCGGGCCGGCCGTCGATGCACGGCGCGTCGTGCCCGTCCGAGCACAGGTCGGGCGTGATGAACGACACCGCCGCGGTGGTCGCGGCGTCCTGCAGGTCGCCCGCGAGCGCCTTGAGGTCGACGACGTGCGACCTGCAGTTCGCGTCGTCGTCGATGACCGAGTGGAAGTACATGAACGGGTTGTGCCGCATCGCGTACTGGTCGTCGGCGCGCGCGGTCTGCGTGTCGTCGCGCTCGCCGATCGCCGGGTGGCGGCACGGCGTGCCCATGTCCTCCATGTAGCCCTTCCAGTCCAGGCCCTTCTGCTGCAGCTGGCCGCCGAGCGTCTGCACCTCGTGCGGGTAGATGCAGCCGGCGCCGAGGACCTGGCCGTCCGGGGTGGGCGTGCCGGGGAAGACGTCCTTGTAGCCGACCATGCAGTCGCCCTGCGTGTCGGGGTTGGGCGCCTGCCCGGAGATCATCGTGATGTAGTTGCCGAGACTGACGTGCGACGTGCCGTAGTACTGGCGCAGCAGCTGGCCCTCGCGCGTGAGCGTCCTGGCCAGGTACGGCGCGCCGGAGTTCGGCCCGAAGCTCTGGTCGAAGTCCTTGTTCTCGAGGACGATCACGAAGGCGTGCCGGACGGGCGGCAGGCCGTCGGCGTGTGCGGCGGGCGCCGCAAGGGCGAGCGTGAGCGCGAGAATCGAGAGGGCGAGGCGCATGTCGTGCCTGAAAACGGTGCCCGCGGGCGGATCTGGCGCCTTGTCACAGACTTTTCACGCGAGTGTCCGGTCGCCGGTCCCGGTACAATTCCTAGTCCCGGAATCGGACATCCCAGGAGGCCCGTTCCCTTGGCCGCCACAGACAGAACGAGGATCACCAAGCCCAGCCCGATCGTCGAGGACGATCAGGGTCAGCTGCGCGCGCGCACGGGCATCTCGCGCGAAGTCGTCGAGGAGCTCTCGAAGGTCAAGGGCGAGCCCGACTGGATGCGCGCGAAGCGCCTGAAATCGCTCGAGATCTTCCAGCGCAAGCCGATCCCCACCTGGGGCGTCGACCTCTCGGGTCTGAACTTCGACGACCTGGTCCTCTACTCCCCGCCGACGGCCGGCCGTTACAACAGCTGGGACGACGTTCCGCAGGAGATGAAGGAGACCTACGAGAACCTCGGGATCCCGCAAGCCGAGCGCGAGCACCTCGCGGGAGTCGTCGGCGTCTGGCGCCAGGAGCCGGTCTACGAGGGCCTCAAGGAGGAGTACGCCAAGCAGGGCATCCTCTTCTGCTCGATGGACACGGCGGTCACGAAGTACCCCGAGCTCGTCCAGCAGTACTTCATGACCAAGTGCGTCCCGGCGCAGGACAACAAGTTCTCCGCGCTGCACGGCGCCGTCTGGTCGGGCGGCTCGTTCGTCTACATCCCGAAGGGCGTCACGTGCGACCTGCCGCTGCAGGCCTACTTCCGCATGGAGGGCGCCGGAGAGGGCACCTTCGAGCACACGCTGATCATCGCCGACGAGGGCTCGGACGTGAACTACATCGAGGGCTGCACGGCGCAGACGTACAGCGTCAACTCGATGCACTCCGCGGTCGTCGAGATCTTCGTCAAGGAGGGCGCCAAGGCGCGCTACACGACCGTCCAGAACTGGTCCAAGGACGTCTACAACCTCAACACCAAGCGCGCGGTCGTCGAGGCCAACGGCACCGTCGAATGGGTCGGCGGCTCGATGGGCGCCAAGTACGTGATGCTCTACCCGGGCTCGTTCCTGCTCGGCGAGGGCGCGCGCGCCGACCACCTCAACGTCGGCGTCGCCGGCGAGGGCGTCCACAAGGACACGGGCGCCAAGGTCGTCCACCTCGCCCCGAACACGACGTCGAACATCCTCGCCAAGTCCATCTCCAAGGACGGCGGGATCATGGGCTACCGCGGCCTGGTGCGCATGGGCCACAACTCGCGCGGCTCCAAGGCCCGCGTCCAGTGCGACGGCCTGATGATGGACGGCCGCTCGCGCTCGGACACGTGGCCCGACATCCAGATCCAGAACCCGCACGTGACGGTCGCCCACGAGGCCACCGTCGGCCGGATCTCCGACGCGCAGCTGTTCTACATGCAGTCGCGCGGCTTCACGGAGGACGAGGCCGCCGCGATGATCGTCAACGGGTTCATCGAGCCGGTGACCAAGGAGCTGCCGATGGAGTACGCGGTCGAGCTCAACCGCCTCATCCAGCTCGAGATGGTCGGGTCGATCGGTTAGAGCGCCACGGACGGCGCCGAGCGCGCGAAGCAGCAAAGCCCTTCGCGCAGGGCAGGATGCCCTAGATCTCGCCTCGCTGCATGGCCAACGCGATGAGGTGCGGGCGGTTCTTCGCGCCCAGCCTCGACATGGCCTTGCGCACGTGGGTGTCCACGGTCGTCGGGGCGATGTAGAGCGTCGCCGCGATCTCCGCGGTCGTCGCCCCGGCCGCCACGTGACCGACGACCTCTCGCTCGCGGGCGGTGAGGCGTTCGCTCGTCGGCGCGCTGCCGTCGCCCGAGCCCTCGTCGAGCAGCGTGATGAGGATCCCGAGGTGCCGGCCGGGCAGGACGTTCGCCACTGCGCTGTAGTGGAACTCCAGCTTGCGACCGTCGGGCACGGCGAGCCGGTAGCGGCCCGTCATGTGCCCCCGCGTCAGGAACTCGGCCCACAGGCCGTCGAGGCCGGCGCGCAGCTCGCCGGCCGCGAGGTCGTCGACACGCAGGGCGCACAACTCGTCGCGCGACAGCCCGTACAACTCGAGCGCGGCCTTGTTGGCCTCGACGTACCGGCGGTCATCCGAGAGCAGGACCATTGCGTTCCGGCTCGCCCAGAAGACGTCCCAGAACTGACCGTCCATGGCAGCTCCGCACTCTACCCGGGCAAAATCATCGAAATCGAGGATGGGCGCGTCGGCGTTCGTCGCGAAAACTAACGCTGTGCAAACCATTGGCCCCATCCGCCAGGGGACCGTCGACCGGCGGCGCCAGCTCTGGCTTGACGCCACCGCCGAGATCGAGCGCCGCTACGCCGAGCCGCTCACCGTCGCCGAGGTCGCTCGCTCGATCGGCACGTCGACCCGCCAGCTCCAGCGCGTCTTCGATGAAGTAGGCGGCCGCAGCTTCCGCGCTCACGTCGCCGCGGTGCGGATGGACCGCGCGCGCCGGCTGCTGCTCGACCACGGCGGGACCGTGCGCAGCATCGCCGCCGCCGTCGGCTACAGCCAGCCGGCGCAGTTCGCCAAGGCGTTCCGCCGCCACCACGGCGTCTCGCCCAGCGAGCTGCGCGCCGGCCAGGGCAACAACAACAACAACAACGCCTAGTGCCGCGTCAGGCAACGTTCGCCCCGTTCGGCGGGGCGAACGTCACCTGACGCAGCACTAGTCGCCCCGGCGGCTGTCGCGCCACGCCTGGAGCGACAGCCAGCCGACGACGACGACGACGGGCGCCAGGTACAGCAGCGACTGCCACCAGTGACCGAAGTGGGCGAAGATCGGGGTCACGCCGCTGCCGAGAGTAGCCAGAGCCCGAGGCTGGTGAACGAGACCATGACGGCGAGCATCCAGTATTGCGAGCGCGTCGCGTGGCGGGGCGAGCGGTACATGGCGACCGCGCGGTCGTGCGCGAGGATCAGGCCGCAGACGTGGCCGATCACGAGCGCCGCCACCTGGACGTACCAGATGCCGGTCGCGGTGATCACGTTGTAGTTGATCGTCGCGCTCGCCGTCCCGAAGAGGTCCGACCCCTTGCCGAGCGGATCGGAGGCCAGGTATGCGGTCGCCTGCCCGTTGTAGACCAGCAGCGAGAAGTAGTGCGCGACCACGTAGGCCAGCGCGATCGGCACCAGCGTGTGGATGAACCGGCCCGCCAGCTCGTCGGTCCGGTGGCCCTCGCCCACGGTCTGCATCCCGGCGACGCCTAGCCGGAAGAGCAGGCCGATGAGCACGACCATCGCCACCAGGCCGATCGTGAACGTGATTTCGAGCGCTGTGTCCGCCGACAGGCCGAGGTCCAGGAAGCGCTGCTGGATGTCCGGCGCGAGCGAGTTCCACGTCGGGCCCTGCGAGAAGCCGTCGAACGACGTGGTCCCGATCATCGCGCACAGGAGCGGCACGGTGCCGGCCACCGGCGTCAGCGGCACGACGCCTTCGAGCGGCCGGTGCAGCGCGAGCTTGCCGTCGCGCCAGTGCAGCGGGCTCAGCCGCGAGAACAGGTTGAAGTAGACCGCGAAGCCGTCCCCGCGCCGCTCCCACGGCTCGATCCCGTACAGGCTCATGCCGATCAGCTGGACCGCCGCGTAGGCGAGCGCCATGACCGCCAGCTGGCTGGGGTCGGTGCGGTTGACGTAGACGAGCTCGACCCAGGCGAAGCCCAGGACGGTCACGACGGCCGGCCAGCGCCCCAGCCGCTGCGGGTACGGCAGCGGGTCGGGCAGGTTGTCCTCCCCGGCGATCCGGCGGGCCGTCCAGGCGACCGCGCGAGCGAGCGCCCGCCAGGGATTGATCGCCCGGAAGACGTCGCCGAAGAGCGCCGAAGCGAAGGGGATCCCCACCCAGAACAGCACGTAGATGACGGTCGGCGCGAGGTTGGCCGTCGCGGACTGGGTGCCGGCGAGCCCGGCGTAGACGACGAGGACGAAGATCGCGATGCCGAGGGCTCCGAACAGCGGGTCGAGCAGCCGCGGGACGGTCCCCGCCACGCGCTCCTGCATGCGCTGGAGGCGCGGGCGCGGCCACAGGGCGGCGAGGCCGACGAAGGACGCGACCAGGACCGTCGCGGCCGCCCAGGCGAACAGCCAGCGCGGGATCGGCAGGTCCTGGCGCCCGACGAGGCCGTGCGCGGCCGCCGGGTCCGGCGCCGCGGCGAGGGCCGCGGTCGCCAGCGCTGTCCCGGCGGCGGCAAGACGCGCTCGAGCCCTCACGGCTGGACCTCCACCTCGGCGATCTGCTCCTTGCGGCTCTCCAGCTCGACCTCGAAGCGGCCGTCGATCTTCGCCGGCACGCGGAAGCGCACGCTGCCGCCCTTCTTGACGTCCTTGCCGATGTCGTAGCCGTGGAAGTGGACCTCGTCGGCCGTGTCGGACCGGACGGTGAAGTCAATCGTGCCGCCCTTCTTGTAGGTGAGGTGCTGGACGCCCCCGACGGGCTTGGCGTTCTTGACGACGACGACGTCGCTCTTGGGCTGACCGCCGCCGGTCCTCGTCGTCGAGGTGGTGCCGGAGTCGCCGCTGTCGCCGCCGCCCGATCGCGCGACCACGAACGCGACGACCAGCACGACGACGGCGAGCCCAAGCAGGCTCAATCGCTGGTTTCTGGACAAGGTGATGCCTCCTACTCGGTGTCCTCGGTGACTGGGGTCAGCCGAGGACCGGCGGAGCGCGGCCCGCGAGGTGGCGGGCGAGCCCACCCTCGCGTGCGAAGGCCGGGCGGTCCGGCGGGAGGCTCGCCGCGCGTTCGGCGGGTGCCGCGGCGCGCAGCGCCGCCCTGATGGCGGACGACGCGGCGAAGAGCAGCTCGTCGGCGTGGCGCAGCGCGTACGCGACGACCGCGCCGGCGGCCAGGCACAGGGGGACGACGACCAGCACGCCGGCGTCCAGCGGTCCGCCGCCCGCCAGCAGCCGCTCGGCCCCCTCCTGGGCCGCGTGGAGCACCAGCAGGGCGCCGCTGGCGGCCAGCCAGCGCGCGACCGGTGCTGCTACCGCCGGGACAGCGCCGGCGCGGCGGCCGAGCGTCGCGAGCGTGCGCCCCAGCGCGAGCGCCGCGAGCAGCGCGAGCACCACCGGCGCCGCATGCAGGTACGCGTGCGCCCCGTCGCCCGCACGGTCGGGCACGAGCGCGTAGCGCGTCTGGTGGACGGCGAAGCCGGCGAGCAGCAGGAGCGCCGCGGTGCGCAGCGTGGGTTTCACGACGGCTCACCGTAGCGCCCTGGAACAAGACGGGGCGGGCTCGCCGCCCGCCCCGTCTCGAGACGTCAGTTCGCGGAGGAGTCCGCTACTTGCAGGCCTGGCTCGCGTTCGCGGTCCCCGGCGAGCCGGTCTCCGGCGTGAAGGTCACGGTCACCTTGCGCTTGCCGCCGGGGCAGCCGATGGCCTCGAAGTAGCCGCGCTTCTTGCCCTTCTTCTTGGCCGTCAGCTTCTTGACCGTCGACTGCACGCTGTTGACGGCGACCGACAGGCCGGCGACCGGGTGCAGGACGGTCGGCGGGACGTCGAACTGCAGCGCCTGGCCGCCGCCGCCGGTGACGAACTTGGCGTCGATCGGCGGCAGCGCGCCGACGCCGCCGCACTGGGCGGGGTCACCGAAGAGGAAGATGACCATCTTGTTCTTGCCGGCGTTCCACAGGTCGATCTTCTTCGGGCACGGGAAGCCGCCGGCGCCCGACGGATCCGACGTCTGATAGACGAAGCTGTCGAGCGTCCCGGTCCCGACGAGCGCCTTCTTCGGGCAGCCAGAGTCGTTGTTGCCCGCGCCGCTGATCTTGCTCGACGAACACGTCGGGAAGAACGCGCCGTTGGTCGTCAGCCCGGTGAAGGCGATCTTGTATCCCTTGACCGGCGCGGGCTTCTTGCCGGTCGCCTCGGTGACCGAGTAGTTGAACTTCACGGCGACCGCCACGGGCTTGGCCTTCGAGCCCTTCGCGGGCGGTGTCACGCCAGCAGTGACGGAGTACTGGTTCTGCTGCTGGGCGAACGCGACAGCGACCACGACCAGCACGACGACGAGCGCTGAGGCCAAAGCTGCGACTTTGCGCATTCTCCTCCTCCTGAGGATGGGGGTGTGGGTGGTGTTCAGGTCCCTCCGGACGTCTACTTCGAGCAACTGGCGCTGGCCGTCGCCGTGGCGGGCGAGCCCGACTCGGGCGTGAAGGTCACCACGACCGGCCGCTTGCTGCCCTTGCAGGCGACGGACTCGTAGTAGCCGCGCGTCTTGCCCTTCTTCTTGATGGTCTTCTTGGTGACCGTCGACTGCACGCTGCGCACGGCGACCGTCAGGCCGGCGATCGGGTGCAGGACGGTCGGCGGCACGTCGAACGAAAGCGCCTGGCCGCCGCCCTGGCCCTTGACGTACTTGGCGTCGATCGGCGGCAGCGCGCCGACCCCGCCGCACTGGGCCGGATCGCCGAAGACGAAGATCACGAGCTTGTCCTGGCCGGCGTTCCAGAGGTTGACCTTCTTCGTACACGGGAACCCGCCGGCCCCGGACGGGTCAGCCGACTGGTAGACGAAGTTGTCGATCGTGCCGCTGCCGACCTTGGCCGCCGCCGGGCACCCGCTGTCGTTGTTGCCCGCGCCGCTGATCTTGCTCGACGAACACGTCTTGAAGAGCCCGCCGTTGCTCTTCACGCCGTAGAACGAGATCTTGTAGTTCTTGACGGCCGACGGCTGCTTGCCCGTCGCCTCGTCGACCTTGTAGTTGAACTTCACGCCGACGGGGAGCGGCTTGGCCTTCGACCCCTTCTTGCTCGGCGAGATAGAAGCCGTGACGCTGTACGTGTTCTGCTGCTGCGCCCACGCGATGGCGGCCACCACGAGCACAACGCCGAGCGCCGCGGCCAGGGCTGCGACTCTGCGCATTCTCCTCCTCCTCCAGGGGGTGGGGGTGTGGGGGTTGGTTCCGAGGGACAGAGGCCCGAAGGCCCAAAAAGGAACACGAACACTACCTCGGAAGTTGCGCTGGTAGCGTCAGATCGTGCGTCCCGGAATCGACACGATCGTCGCGCCGCCGTTCCCCCGCGGGCTCGAGTGGGTCAACGTCGCGATGCTGCGCCTGGACCAGCAGCTCGGCCGTCCGGTGCTCGTCGAGTTCTGGGACTTCTGCCGGCCCAACTCGCTGCGCACCCTGCCCTACGTCAAGGCATGGCACGAGCGCTACGCGGCCGCCGGGCTGCGCGTCATCGGCGTGCACTCGCCGGGCTTCGAGCCGTCGCGCGACAACGCCGCGGCGCGCGCCGCGGTGGCGCGTCTCGGCGTCGAGCACCCCGTCCTGCTCGACCCCGAGCTCGAGGTCTGGAACCTCTACGAGAACCTCGGCTGGCCGGCGCGCTACCTGTTCGACCAGCGCCTGACGCTCGTCGACTACCACTACGGCGAGGGCGCCTACGCGGAGACGGAGCGCGCGATCCAGGAGCTGCTCGGCATCGAGCGCGACGTCGTCGCGCCGCTGCGGCCCGAGGACGATCCGGACGCGCTCATCGCGGCGCAGACCGCCGACCAGCCCGGCGCGTACTCCGGCCCGTACGAGGCCGGCGCGGTGTGGGCGGTCCTCGACGGCCGCGGCGAGGTCGTCGTCAACGGCCGGCCGGTCGCCGTCGAGCACCCCGGCGCCTATCCGATCGTCGTCCACGAGCGCCATACCGAGGGTGTCCTCGACCTGCGCGTCGGCGCCGGCGTCACGTGCCACGCGGTGTGCTTCACCCCGGGCGTCGTGGGTGTCTGAACATCCGTCCGATCGACGATCCCGGCGGCCCGCGCGTGGGTAGGCCCTCGTCCGCGTG
Source organism: Actinomycetota bacterium (assembly GCA_005888335.1). Next base: position 16,205 of record VAWY01000056.1, on the reverse strand, counting down.
AACGTGCTCGTCGCCCACAGCGAACCTGAGGTGCGCGCGGCGGTCGCCGCAGCGCTGCGCCCGCTCGACGCCGACGTCGTGGAGGCCGCCGACCTCGACGGCGCCCTCGCCGCCTGCCGCGAGCACCTGCCCGACGTCGCGCTCGTCGACCTCGGGGCGTGCTCGGGAGAGCCCGAGCGGCTGCTCGCCGAGATCAAGGGCGACGCCGACCTGTTCCGGACGTCGGTCGTCCTGCTGTGCCCGGAGATCGAGGTCGACGCCGCGCTGCGCGCGCACGCGCAGGGGGCCGAGGACGTCCTGCGCTGGCCCGCCGCCGACGCCGAGGTCGTCTCGCGCGTGCGCGCGGCCGCACGCGCGGCGGCGCTGCGCGAGCAGCTGCTCGAGCGCGAGCGCGGGCTCGAGGAGCTCGCCTACTCCGACGAGCTGACCCGCCTGTACAACCGGCGCTTCCTCAGCCGCCAGCTCTCAGCGCTCGTGCGCAGCGCGACGCGCCATGACCGCACGCTGTCGATCGTCCTGGTCGACATCGACCGCTTCAAGTCGATCAACGACCGCCACGGCCATGCCCGGGGCGACGCGGTGCTCACGCGCGTGGCCGCCCGGCTCGTCCAGGTCCTGCGCGAGGAGGACTACGCGGGACGCTGGGGCGGCGAGGAGTTCCTCGTCCTGCTGCCCGACGTCGACGACGCCGGCGCCCACGCCACCGCCGAGCGGCTGCGCGCGAGCGTCGGCGACCGCCCGGTGGCCGGGCTGCGCGTGACGATCAGCGCCGGGTGCGCGACGTGGACGGCCGGCGAGTCGCCCGACGACGTGCTGCGCCGCGCCGACGCGGCGCTCTACGAGGCCAAGCGCGCCGGGCGCGACCAGGTCAAGCGAGCCGTCTAGGCGGCAAGGTCCTCCGCGCTGAGGTCGGCGAGCAGGCGCTCGAGGGCTGGCGGCGCGTCGTCGACGACGCGGATCGCGGCGCCGGGCCAGTAGGGGCTCTCGCCCGCCGCCCTGGCCACGAACAGCTGCTCGTAGACCCAGCAGCCGCTGTTGTGCAGCCGCGTGCCCGTCGAGGCCGTCCACTCGTCGAGCTCGTCGTCGGGCAGGGGCCCGGCGCGGTGCGAGTGGCCGAAGATCACGTGCTCGGCCTCGATCCCCAGCCGCCGGACGACCTCGCCCATCGCGCGAAGCATCGCCCGGCGCAGCTCGGGGCCGGTCAGGTCGGCGCTCAGCGGACCGAGGCCGGCGCGGCTGAGCGCGGCGACGATGAGTGGGAACACGGCGCCCATGAGCCTCGCCCGCAGCGGCCGCGGCCCGGAGCCGGCCAGCAGTTCGTACGCGCGCGCCGAGGAGCCGGTGCCGCGCGCCGCACCCCCGCTTGTGGCGTGGCGGGCGATCGCGTCGACCCACGCGTAGACGGGCTCCAGGCGCGCGAGGAAGTCGTCGAGCGTCGCCTCCTCGGGCACCTCGCCGCCAACGACGCGCGTGGTGATCGCCGCGCCGATGCGCTCGAAGGTCGGGATCGTCGAGAACAGGTCGAGCAGATGGCCGTGCGTGGCGTAGACGTCGTCGCGCAGCCACAGGCCCGGGTAGGCGACGGTCGTGCTCGCGTCGCCCAGCCAGGCCGCCATCTGCGCCGCCGCCCACGAGGCGCGCGCCGGCGCCACCCATTGCTCGAGGCCCAGACGGCGGGGCACGTGCGCGCGCGCCCGGCGCTCGAGCCAGGGCACGATGAGCTGGTGGTCGTGGTTGCCGGCCACGAGCACGACCTCGCGGCCGGCCATCGTCTCGCCGATCTCGCGGAAGAAGTGCTCGCTCGCGCGCAGCGCCTCGCCGATCGGCCCGTGGCGCAGCTCGAGCACGTCGCCGAGCAGCACGAGCCGGTCGACGCCGCGCAGCGCGGCGAGCAGCGTCGCTCGCACCTCAGGCTTGCGCAGGACGTCCGTGCCGCCGCGCCCGCCGAGGTGCAGGTCGGAGATGACCAGCGTCGTTGCCATGCCCCCAGTCTGACGCGCGAGGGTGGGTCCCCGGCACCGGGCGTGCGCGTCACCGCGGCGCACCTGCCGGGGGCTGTCGCGCGGCCCTGGCCGGAGCCGCGCGTGCGGCTACGTGTGCAGTCGCTCGGCGCCGGCGGGCGCGTCGGCGCCGTCGCGCAGCGGGCGGCGGCCGCGGCGCGAGCGGGCCTCGGCGAGGGCCTCGTCCGCGCGACGGATGACCTCGGCGGCCTCGGCGTCGTCCTCGAGCGGCTGGGTGTAGGCCTGCTCGAAGTTGAACCAGCCGAGCGCCTCGAGCTCGATGTTGGCGACGGTCCGCTCCAGACGGTCGACGAGCATCTCCGTCGCCCGGCGCCGGACGACCGCCGACACGCGCGCGTGAGAGATCAGCGCGTCGGCGATGTCGCGCAGCAGGCGGTTGCCCTCGGCGACGCTCATGCCGCGACCCTCCTGGAGGTCGAGGTCCATCGCCAGGCGGGCGAAGCGGTCGGGGTCGCGGCGGGCGCGGTCGGCGAGCGGCTTGTGGACGAGGCTCGGGTCGCCGTGCAGCGGGTGCACCCCGCGCTGCGCCCGGGCGACGCGCCAGGCGCGCGCGCCGGCGGTCAGGCTCGCGGCGAGCATCAGGGCCGGGGCGAGCACGAGGGCGTGGCGGACGGCGGCGGCGTCGCGGGCGGGGGCGAGCGCGGCAACGGCCAGCGCGACGCCGGCGAGCGCGAGCGCGCACGCCAGCACGGCGGTCCGGCCGGGCGCGAGGAGGCCGGCCATGACGGCGACGGCGAGGAAGATCGGGGCGCTGAGGGTTGCCGACGGGTCGAGCGCGACCATGGCGGCAGCCGCGTGCAGGGCGCCGACGACGACGAGCAGGCGCAGCGAGCGCTCGGTCTGCTCCTCCCAGCGGCGGGCGGCGAGGATCGCGCCGATCCCGGCGCCGGCCAGGGCGAGGAGGGTGCCGGCGGCGTCGGGGCGGGGCCCGGCGGCCAGCGTCAGCAGCAGGCTCAGCAGCCAGCCGGCGCCGAGCAGCGCACCGGCCGCGCGGCCGAGCCGCGCGCGGCGCAGGGCGCCGTCGGAGGGAAGCGGTTCGGGGACCGCGGTGCCCGGTCGGACGAGCTTCACGCCCCCGTCGTCGGAAGGAAGACGCGCGTCTTTAGTCGATCGTGCGGGCGCGGGGGTCCCCGGCACCACCCGGTGCGGTCCCCGCGGACGCTGCTACCGGGGTCCGGATGGGCTTGGGGAGCATGAAGCGCACGTCCTCGGAGACGACCTCCAGCTCGGCGACGTCCTGCACGCCGCGGTCGCGGAAGAAGTCCACGAGGCGCTGCACCAGCTCCTCGGGGGCGCTCGCGCCCGACGAGATGCCCACGACCCGCTTGTCGTCGAGCCACTCGTCGCGCACCTGGTGCTCGTTGTCGATCAGGTGCGCCTCGGCGCCGTAGTCGCGAGCGACCTCGACCAGCCGCTGCGAGTTCGACGAGTTGCGCGAGCCGATGACCAGCACGAGGTCGCAGTGCTGCGCCAGCTGCTTGACCGCCGCCTGGCGGTTGGTCGTCGCGTAGCAGATGTCGTCGGTGCGCGGCCCGATGATCGCCGGGAAGCGCTCGCGCAGCCGGGCGATGATCGCGCGCGTCTCGTCGACCGAGAGCGTGGTCTGCGAGACGTAGGCGACCTTGGCCGGATCGGCGACCTCGAGCGCCTCGACGTCGGCCTCGGTCTCGACGAGCACCGTGTGATCGGGCGCCTCCCCCATCGTGCCCTCGACCTCCTCATGGCCGGCGTGGCCGATGAGGATGATCGTGTAGCCCTCCGCGGCGAACTTGATCACCTCGCGGTGGACCTTGGTCACCAGCGGGCAGGTCGCGTCGATGGTCTTCAGCGCGCGCCGCTCGGCGTCGGCGTGGACCGCCGGCGAGACGCCGTGGGCCGAGAACACGGTCACCGCGCCCTCGGGGATCGAGTCGTCGAGCTCCTCGACGAAGACGGCGCCGCGCTCGCGCAGCTTCTCCACCACGTGCTTGTTGTGGACGATCTCCTTGCGCACGTAGACCGGCGCGCCGTGGAGCTCGAGCGCGCGCTCCACGGTCTGGACCGCGCGATCGACCCCGGCGCAGTAGCCGCGGGGCGCGGCGAGCAGCAGCTTTTCGACGGTGGGGGCGGCGGCAGCCATCTAGCGCAGTGTACGAACGAGCTCGAGCACGGCCTCGCCGGCGGCGTCCAGCGAGCGGGTGCTGAGCTTGTCCAGCGTGTCGCACGGCTTCTGCCAGCAGGGGTAGTGGAAGTCGATGAGGTCGATGGCCGGGACGCCGCGGCGCGCGAACGGCGTGTGGTCGTCGAGGACCTCGTTCTGGTCGCCGGGCGGGAAGACCGCGCCGACCCCGACCTTCTCGGCGGCGGCGCGCAACCGGCCCCACAGCGCGGCGTCGCTGCCGGGCTCGTGGACCAGACGCAGGCCCTTCTGGGCGACGAAGTCGAGCACGATGACCGCGGCCGGCCGCGGCGGGTGCGCGGCGGCGTAGCGCGACCCGCGCAGCCCCTGCCGGTAGAAGCTGCCCTGGACGGGGTACGTCGGCGCTTCCTCGCCGTCGGTGAGCACGAAGCGCACCGGCCGCCCGCGCGGGTCGTGACGCAGTGTGCGCGCGAGCTCGAGGATCGCGCCGACCGCAGCCGCGGAGTTGTTGGCTCCGAGGTAGCCGGGGACCGGCGTGGTGTCGTAGTGGGCGATGAGGACGATCGGCGCGCCACGCCCCGGGAGCAGGCCGACGATGTTGCGCAGGCCGCCGCCGATGGGCACGTAGCGCCCGCCGGGCAGCGCAGCGCGAAGGAACTCGGCCGCGCGCCGCTGGGCCTGCGACCCGGCCGGGCGCGGCCCGAGCGCGACCTGGCGGCGAGCCCAGCCCATCGCGCGGCCCGCGTCGAACCGGTCCACGCTCGCGGCCGGCGCGGCGGGCGGGGCGGAGCTGAGCGTCGGACCGGTCGGCGGCGGGGTGCGACCGCTCGTCGTCGCCGCCGTGGTCGCGCCGCCGCTGTCGTCGCCGCCGCCGAACAGGTCCGACAGCGCCCCGCTGGCGATCGCCGAGATCAGGGCCGCGCCCAGCACGAGCTGGACGGCGAGGACGACGGCGAGGGGGCGAACGCGCAGGGCGATCGGGCGATCAGTCGTTGCTCGTGACCGCCTCGAGCAGGTGCGCGAAGCGCTCGCGCGCGTGCTCGCGGCGCGTCGGGACGTGCTCGCTGGGGATTCCCTCGGGCGGCGGCGTGTAGCCGCGCAGGATCTGGCGCGCGACCGACTGGCGGTGCACCTCGTCGGGGCCGTCGTAGAAGCGCGCCCCGCGCGCGAAGCGGTACATCTGCTCGAGCGGCAGGTCGGTCGAGTAGCCGAGCGAGCCATGGATCTGCAGCGCCCGGTCGACGACGTCGTGCAGGACCCGCGCGCCGTAGAACTTGATCAGCGAGATGTCCTGGCGCGCGGCGGCGACGCCCTGGCTGTCCATCACCCACGCGGCGTGCAGCGTCATCAGGCGGGCGGCCTGCATCTCCGCGGCCGAGTCGGCGATCCAGTTCTGGACGGTCTGCTTGTCGCCCAGGACGCTGCCGCTCGAATAGCGGTACGTCGCGCGCTCGCAGAGCATGTCGAACGCGCGGCGCGAGACGCCGAGCCAGCGCATGCAGTGGTGGATGCGCCCGGGGTACAGCCGCTGCTGGGCGATCAGGAAGCCCGCGCCCTCGGCGCCGAGGAGCGCGTCCGCCGGGACGCGGACGTCCTCGTAGAGGATCTCGGCGTGCCCGCCGTACTTCCCGAACTCGTCCTGCGGGTGCTCCATCGTGGGCACGTCGCGCAGGATGTTCACGCCTGGGGTGTCGGCCGGCACGACGAACATCGACGCGCGCTGGTGCGGGCGCGCCTCGGGGTCGGTGACCGCCATGACGATGAGGAAGTCGGCGATCGACCCGTTGGACGAGAACCACTTGTGGCCGTTGATCACCCACTCGTCGCCGTCGCGGACCGCGCGCGTCTGCAGCTGCGTCGGGTCCGAGCCGGCGGTGTGCGGCTCGGTCATCGAGAACGCCGAGTGCAGGTCGCCGGCCAGCAGCGGGGTCAGCCAGCGCTCCTTCTGCTCCGGCGTGCCGGCCAGCGCGAGGATCTCCGAGTTGCCGGAGTCGGGTGCCTGGTTGCCGAACGCGAACGGCGCCAGCGGCGACGAGCCGAGGACCTCGTGCATCAGACCGAGCTTGACCTGCCCGAAGCCCTGGCCGCCGAGCTCGGGGTCGAGGTGGGCGGCCCACAGCCCGCGGCGCTTGACCTCCTCCTGCAGCGGCGCCATCGCGCGCATGAGCGCGTCGTAGGGCAGGTCCAGGACCTCGAGCGGCCAGATCTCCTCGCGGACGAAGTCCTGCATCCAGTCGAGGTGCGCCTGGAAGTCCGGGTCCGTCGAGAAGTCCCATGCCATGTCAGCCGTCTCCCTCGCGTTCGAGTCGTGCGCTGGAGGGTAGGCGCCGGCCATCAAGGTCGTCGTCACCGGGGCCACCGGCCGCGTCGCCCGCTCGGACGTCCGTCCAGTCCGCCTCAATACACCCCCCGTGCCGGACGATACGAACCGCGACCATGCCGGACCCTCTCAGCATCAACGGCCCCGGTCTGCCGCTCCCGCTCCTCCACGCGCTGGTGCCTCGCCGCGCCCCCGTGGAGATCGAGCAGCCGTCGCACCGCATCCAGCCGCCGCCGCCGTCGGGCGCCGAGTTCTCGTCCACGGGCGATGACGTCGGCCGCGGCAGCGACGCGCAGCTGCTGAGCGACCTGCGCTCGCTGGCCGAGCTGCATCGCCTGCACGAGGCCGCGCGCGCCGCTCAGGCCGGCGGCTCCTCGAACGCGTCGTAGCCCGGCCGGGCGACGGCGAGCTTCTCGCGCACCGACTCGCGGACGAGCCCGAGCGCCTCGACCCACCGCTCGTCGACGCGGCCCGCGCGGATCGAGCGCGCCGCGCGGCGCTGCAGCGCGCGGGCGTCCTCCCCGCCGCCCGCGCTCTCGCCGGCGAGCGCGAGCAGGCGCTCCATGCGCTCGCGCTCGGCGTCCTCGCCCGGCGCGCCCGGCTCGATCTCCCGGGCGACGATCGCCGCCACGTTCGCCGCCACCCGCACGCCGAAGCGCTCGTCGCGCGCCACGCGCGGCGCGAGCTCTCCGGCGAGCCAGCCGGCCAGCGCCTCGAGCAGCTCGTGCGCGTCGGGGCGGTCCTGCATCAGGCGATCAGGCCGAGCAGGTCCCACTCGGGCTCGCAGGCGCGCCGCCCGATCGCGTAGTGCTCGAGGGTCGGGCGCTGCGCCTGGCGCACGCAGATGACGCCCCACCGCACGTTGCCGAGCACCTCCCAGAAGCGCAGCTCGTCGAGCGTCACGCGCCGCCCGCCGGCGGCCGCGTAGGCGTCGAGCAGCGCCTCGCGCGCCCCGAGGCCGAGCGCCGGGGAGTCGTCGTGACCGAAGCGCCACGACCGCAGGCACGCCCAGGCCAGGTCCTCGGCGCCGTCGCCGGCGTGGCAGAGCTCCCAGTCCAGCAGCGCGACGAGCCCGCCCTCGTCGACCATCAGGTTGCCGAGCCGCAGGTCGCCGTGGACGAGGACCGGCTCCCGCGCCGCGGGCAGGTGCGCCCGCAGCCAGCGCAGCCCGAGCTCGAGCGCGGGGTGCGGCTCGCCGATCGCGTCGAGCTCGTCCTCGAGCGCGGCGATCGCGGCCGGGGCGGGCGCGTCAGCGGCGGCGGGCAGCTCGGCGAGCGGGGCGAGCCCGTGCACCGCGGCGGCGGCGCGCGCGACCTCGTCGACGAGCCGCTCGCGTGCGGTCGCGTAGCGCTCGTCGCGCAGCAGCCGGCGCGGGATGGCCTCGCCCTCGAGGCGCTGCATGACGATCCCCGTGCCGTCGCTCGTCAGCCAGTGGGGCGCGGGGACCGGGACGCCGGCGTCGCGCGCCGCGCGCAGCGCGGCGAACTCGCGCGCACGGCCGTCGGTGTCCTCGAGGCCGGGCGGGTCGCGGCGAAGCACGAGCGCATGGCGCTCGGCGCCGGCGACGACGTCGAACGCGTAGAGCTCGCGCGACGCTCCGCCCGCCAGCGGCACCAGCGACTCGACGGCGGCGCCGGCGCCGAAGTGCGCGCGCGCCTCCGCGCTGAGGGCCTCGTCGAGCGCCATGTGGCGCGCGATGATGCCGGACGCGGAGGGCTGACGCTCGGTTAGGGTCTGGGCGCCCCAGCCGCCAACCCCACGTCGATCAGGAGCCGAACAGCATGGCCGCCCAGCAGCACCTCGACCGCCTGACGGCGATAGACGCCTCGTTCCTGCACCAGGAGAGCGCCGTCTCGCACATGCACGTCGGGGCCGTGACGATCTTCGAGGGGCCGCCACCGGCGTTCGAGGAGATCGCCGACGCGCTGCGCGGCCGGCTGCACCTCGTCCCCCGCTACCGCCAGCGTCTCGCCGTCCCCCCGCTGGGCACCGGCCGGCCGCTGTGGGCCGACGATCCGGACTTCAACCTCGAGTACCACGTCCGCCAGACCGCGCTGCCCGAACCGGGCTCGGAGGAGCAGCTGTTCAACCTGGCCTCGCGGATCTTCTCCCAGCAGCTCGACCGCTCGAAGCCGCTGTGGGAGCTGTGGGCTGTCGAGGGCCTCGCCGACGGGCGCTTCGCGCTGATCTCCAAGACGCACCACGCGATGATCGACGGCATCTCGGGCGTCGACCTGGCCACTGTCATGTTCGACGTCCAGCCCGTCCCGCAGCGGGTCGAGCACACCGGCGTCCCGTGGACAGCCGCGCGCCCGCCCGCCGGCGTCGATCTGCTCGCCGCCGGCGCGCGCGACCTCGTACGCAGCGGGCTGCGGGTGGCGACCAGCGCGATCGGGGCGCTGACGCATCCCGACCGCGCGGTGGGGGCCGCGGTCGAGGCGGCCGAAGGGCTCGGCGAGGTCGTCTGGGCCGGGCTGAACCCCGCGCCGGCCACCCCGCTCAACGTCGAGATCGGCCCGCACCGCCGGCTCGTCGGCGCGCGCGCCCGCCTGCAGGACTTCAAGCTCGTCAAGTCGATGTTCTCGACGACCGTCAACGACGTCGTCCTCGCCGTGGTCACCGGCGCGCTGCGCGACTGGCTGCGGTCGCGCGGCGTGCGCACCGAGGGAGTGGAGCTGCGGGCGCTGGTGCCCGTCTCGATTCGCGCCGAGCACGAGCACGGGACGCTCGGCAACCGCATCGCGGCGATGCGCGGGCCGCTGCCCGTCTACATCGACGACCCGCTGACGCGGCTGCGGACGGTCAAGGAGGCGATGGACGGGCTGAAGGAGTCCAAGCAGGCGGTGGGCGCCGAGGTCCTGGCCAGCGTGCAGAACTTCGCGCCGCCGACCATCCTCGCCCAGGCGTCGCGCCTGAACTTCTCGACGCGGCTGTTCAACCTCATCGTGACCAATGTGCCTGGCCCGCAGTTCCCGCTCTACGCCTACGGCCGCGAGATGCAGGAGATCTTCCCGGTCGCCTTCCTGCCCAAGAACCACGCGCTCGCGATCGCGATCATGTCTTACAACGGCGCGGTGAACATCGGGCTGCTCGGCGACCTCGACGCCGTGCCCGACATCGGCGTCATCGCCGAGGGCATCAGGCGCCACCTGGACGCGCTGCTGGCGCTGGCGCGGGACGCCCCGGCGCCGGAGCCGGTGCCGGCCTAGCGCTTAGCGCAGAACGCGCGTGCGCGCGCCCGGGCGCGCGGGGAACGGCTGGACGTTGCCCGCGCGGTCGACCGCCTGGACGTAGAAGGCGTAGCGCGCGCGGCGCCGCGCCGAGACGCGCAGGCGCGAGCGGGTGGTGGTCGCGAAGCGGACGGGGCGGCTGCCGTCGATCGAGCGGAAGACGCGGAACTTCGCCACGCCCGAGGCGACCACGCCGGCCGGCGCGGTGTCGGCGCCGTGCAGGCGCAGCGTGACGGAGCGGCCCTTCGTGGTCGACGGCGCGCGCACGCTCGACGTGGGCGGGCGCAGATCGATGCCGCGGGCCGCGGAGACGGCGGCGCCGGCGTCGAGGATCCCCCAGCCCAGGTCCGCCGTCCAGCCGGTCCCGGCCGGGCGGCGCGCGGTCTCCTTGAGCAGGCGCACGATGCGCGCCGCCGGGAGGTCCGGGTTGAGGTGGCGGATCAGCGCGGCGGCGGCCGCCACCTGGGGCGCCGCCATCGACGTGCCCTGGAGGTAGGCGTAGCGGTCGTCGCCCTGGAAGCGCGTGCGGCAGACGCAGGGCGGCGAGGGCGGCGCGAGGCTGCCGCGCTCGATCTCGGCGGTCTGCTGCGGGAAGGCGCCGAGCAGCCCTCCGGGCCCGAGGTGCTCGTCGACCGTCCCGTAGGCGGCGAGCGAGATCTCGCTGCCGTAGCCGGCGTAGCTCGCGCGGCGGTCGGCGGCCGTCGCCGCGGTCACGGTCAGGCCCTTGCCCGCGTCGAGATCGGAGCCGGTGCCGCCCGGCTGCAGGACGTTGGCCGGGTCGCCCTGCTCGTCGACGTCATCGTCGGAGGCGGCGGCGACGAGCACGACGCCATGGTCGTAGGCGTACTCGATCGAGTCGAGGAGCGCGGCCGGCGGCGCCGTGCGCCCGTCGGTGCCGAAGCTCATGTTGATCGCGTCGGCGCCCTGGTCGGTCGCGGAGACGATCGACCGCGCGACGCTCGAGTCGGTGAGGTCGGACTTCTCGATGATCAGCCCGCAGTCGTAACCCGCCCCGGCCATGCCGACGCCGTTGTTCGCCGCCGCGCAGGCGATCGACGCGACGTGCGTCCCGTGCCCGACGTCGTCGGTCGTGGCCGGCCCGTGGCGGGTCGTGCTGTCGAAGTCGTCCGCGGCCACCACCTTGCCGGCCAGCTCGGGGTGGCTCGCGTCGACGCCCGTGTCGATGACGCCGACCCGCGCGCCCGCCCCGGTCGTGAAGTCCCACGCCTGCGGGAACCCCTCGCGCTGCGGCCACCACTCGACGGTGGTGTTCGACGGCGTCCCGGGCGCCGTCTCGGGCGCGCTCAGCGCCGGGTCGTTGGGCGTAAGCCGCAGCGAGGCACGATGCTCGGCATCGACGGCCCGCACGCGCGGGTCATCGCGCAGCCGGACGGCGAGCGCGTGCAGCGACTCGCCGGGCTCCGGACGCACGACGACGAGCCCGATCTGCGGGACGGCTGGGCCGCTCGGCCGCGCGCCCGCGCGGGCGATGACGGCGTGCGCGGCGGCCGCGTGCGCGACGCCGCTCGCCTCGGGCTTGAGGGAGACGAGGAGGCGTCCCGTCGTGGTCTCGGCGCTCGCGCCGGGCGCCACCACCATGAGAGCCGTGAGCGCAGCCGATAGCGCGATGGACCGCATGTGTGGCGAGCATAACCGCGTGGAGGTAGGGTTTTCACATGGCGAGTGAGGCTCAAGATCTGATCGGACCCGACGAGACGGCCTACCGCCTCGAGATGACCGCGGCCCAGCTGAAGGTGACCTGGACCGCGCTGAAGATCTTCTTCGACGATCTCGGCCACGAGGAGCAGGACGTCCGCCGGGTCATCGCCCAGGTGCTCGCCAAGCTGCCCGGCGAGCACGACATCCGCGCGATCGACCTCAACAGAGAGCTTCGGCGTCGTTAGGGGCCAACCTCGCGCTCGCGGGGGCGTTGTGGAGGCGAGAGTTTCCACTCGTCACGAGGACGCCCGCGAATGGCCCCCCCAACTCCCCGGCCGCCGTCCGTGCCCCTGGGCGACGGCCGGGGCTCGCGGGAACACGCTCGGAGCTCGCTGAGCGAGCTACTTCGCGAGTTCCTTGGCGCGAACGCGATCGACTTCGTCGATGCGTGTTCGCGAGGTAGCTGGCGGTCCGCTTTAGAAGCCCAAGGCGAACTTGGCGTCTTCGCTCATGCGGTCCGGCGTCCACGGCGGCGTGAAGACCATGGTGGACTCGACGGAGCCGACGCCCTCGAGCTCGCCCACGAACTCCTCGATCTGCTCGGAGACCTGCGGGCCGATCGGGCAGCCGGGCGAGGTGAGGGTGAACGTGACATGCACGTCGCCGCCCTCGACCTCGATCCCGTAGATGAGCCCGAGCTCGACGAAATCGAGGCCGAGCTCGGGATCGATGACGTTGGTGAGCGCGGCTTCGACGTCTTCGACCGTAGGCATGGCTCACATGGTACGACCGGCCGTCCATAGGTCCGATCTTGCGGTACCGTCCCGTTCATCGTCGACTTCGAGCCCAAGCCCGCGGTTCTGCGGTGTCGTGGCGACGAGGATCGCGCGACGCAGAGCCTTCGCCGTCCCGCGTTCTCGCGCGCCATCACGTGCACGCGGGACGTCGTGGTCGACCTGTCCGAGCTGTCCTTTGCCGACTCGTCGCTGATCCTGGACCTCGCCGCGCTGTCGCGGCGCTTGCGGATGGCCGGCGGCACGCTGCGGCTGCGCGCGCCGCAGCCGCACATCCAGCGCATGATCGAGCTGGTCGGGCTGGACCGGCTGCCCGGCGTGGTGCTCGAGCCGTCGCCCTAGGCGAGCGGCAAGTAGCGTCAGGGATCGCCGTGTTCGCAGTCCTGCTCCTGCTGTTCGTCGTCGTCCCGCTGGTCGAGCTCTACGTGATCATCCAGGTGGGGCAGGCGATCGGCGCGGTGCCGACCATCGCGCTGCTGCTCGCCGACTCGGTGCTCGGGTCGATGCTCATGCGCTCGCAGGGACGCGCGGCCTGGCGGCGCTTCCAGGCGGCCGTCGCCGAGGGGCGCACGCCCGCCCGCGAGGTGCTCGACGGCGTCCTCGTCATCTTCGGCGGCGCGTTCCTGCTGACGCCGGGCTTCGTCACCGACGTGGTCGGCGTGGTCCTCCTCCTGCCCCCCACCCGGGCGCTCGTGCGCCGCGGGCTCGTGCGGCGGCTGCTGCCGCGCATGGCGATGACCGCGGCGGGCCGCGGCCGACCGCGCCGCGGCCGCCCCGCCGACGCCGACTCCGACGTCGAGGGCACCGCCGTCGAGATCGAGCGGGACCGTCTGCCGTGAACGTCACCCCCGACCTCGAGGCGCCCCGGCCGCCGGCGGGGCCCGCGTTCTCAGATGCGGTGACGTTCGCCTTCGGCGACCCGCGCGCGGACGTGTACGGGCTGGCGCGCGTCGGCCTGGCCGGCGAGGGCGCCAGCGGCCTGGCCCTGCTCTTCCGCGGCGGGGCAAGCGTCGCCGTGCGCGCCGAGGGCGGCGCGCCGAGCGACGGCAGCTGGGAGGGCGCGCAGGCCGCCGGCGTCACGACGCGCGTCGTCGAGCCGCTGGCGCGCTGGGAGGTCGGCTTCGACGGCGGGGACGACGGCGGCTTCGCTCTCGACGTGCGCGCGCTCGGCGCTCCCGCGGTGCTCGCCGCCGACAGCCCCGCGGGCGTCGCGGGCGCGATGGAGGGCTACGAGCACCTGTGCCGGGTGCGCGGCACCGTCCGCGCCGGCGACGAGGCGCTGACCGTCGACTGCCTCGGCCAGCGCGGCCACTTGTGGGGCGCGCCGGACTGGGAGCGGATGGCGCTGACCCGGTCGCTCGGGGCGTGGTTCGGCGAGGACCTCGCCGTGGTCCTCAGCGCCGTGCGCCCGGTCAAGGCGCGCGAGCACGATGCGGAGGCGCTGACGGCGTCCGTGCTCGAGGGCGAGCCGCCGGCGCCGGTCGCCATCGCCGAGCCGCTGCTGTCGACCACGTACGACGGCGAGCGCCGCCAGCAGCGCGCCGGCTTCGAGCTGTGGCCGGTGGGCGAGGACAGCTACCCGCGCCGGGGCGCGGGCGAGGTGCTGTGCGGCACGTCGCTGGACCTCGGCCGGCTGCGCCTCGACTGCGCGTTCTTTCGGTGGCGGATGGACGGACGCGAGGGCGTCGGGCGCTACGACGTGCTGCGCCGCGTCTAGTGCTGCGTCAGGTGACGTTCGCCCCGTCGCCGGCGGAGCGATCGTCGTGGCTGGCGTCGACCGTCATCCGAAGGTGTGGCCCAGCCACGTCCACTAGTTCTCCGAGCCGAGCCGGTCCCAGAGGTAGAGCCCGATGCACTCCGACGCGAGCTCCATCGAGCGCGCGCGGCTGAGGTTGGGCAGCACCGTCTCGAGGGCCTGCTCCTCGGCGACCCCCGCGTCGAACGCCTCCTCGCCGCGGAAGCCCGCCGCGATCTTCAGCGCCTCGCGCCGGTTCTCCCCCAGGCTCGGGAACGCGTTGATGAGGAAGTCGCGGTTGGCGATCGGCTGACCGACCTCGAGCGAGGCGTGCCAGGCCGCGAGCATCGACAGGTCGTGCTCGTCGAGGTCGGCGATCGCCTTGGCGTAGTGCGTCTCGAGGTCGCGATCGGGGATCTCGTCGACCCAGGCCCGCACGAGCTCGCCAACGAGCTGGCGCCGGGCCTCGCGCCCGATCGACTCGGCGATGACGCGGATCGCGTCCTGGGGTTCGATGAAGCAGAGGGGCATCGCAGCTCCCTGACGCTCGTGGATCGACGGCTGCGCGGACTGTACGTGGGGCGGTGGACGGCAAAACGGCGCGGCCGGCGCCCCGCGGGGACGCGGCGCCGCCGGCGGACGGGGTCGTCAGCGGTGCGCCTCGAACCCGAACTCCGGCGAGCGGTTCGACGCCGCGGGCGCGGGGCCGTGGTGCGGCGCGGGCGAGCCTCCCGACGCCGTGGCCGCGCCCGCCACGGGACCGGTCGCGGCGCCGTCTCGCCGCGGAGCGGGCCCGCGCGGCGGCGCGGCCTCGAAGCCGAACTCCCGCCCGCCGGCACTGGAAGCGGGTGCCCGCCCGTGCAACGCGCGCGCCGCACCGGCGCCGCCGCCGGCGCGCGGGCCGACGCGCCCCGTCCGGGCCGCCGCCGCGCTGCGCGCCACCACCGCCGGCGCCGACGAGGCCGCCACGGCCGCGCGGGCGCTCGCCGTCCGCGCCGCCGCCGCGTGGCGCCCGTGCGCCGCCGCGACCGGCCCGGTCTGCAGCACCCCAGACCGCTCGGCGCTGATCGCCCCGCCCGTCGCGATCGCCGCCGCCGACGCCGCCACGGCGGCCATCTTCCCCGTCGACGCCGCCTCGGCCGCCGCCTGCAGCTTGAGCACCGACGCGCCGAGGCGCTCGTGCACGCCCCCGGCCAGCGCCTCGTACACGCGCGCGAGCAGCCCGCCGGCCCGCTCCAGCGCGTCGCCGCCGTCGGCGAGCGACAGCGGCACGGGCAGCACCGCGGCCACCGACGGCCCGGCCGCCCGCAGCTCGCGCACCGTCGACCGGCAGCCGGCGCAGTTGCGCAGGTGCGCGCGCACCTCGCGGCGCTCGCTCGACGTCAGCTCGCCGTCGACGAGCGCCGAGACCACCGGCGCCCACCGCCGGCACTCGTCGCCGGACTCGATCCCCGCGTAGCGCTCGAGGAACGCCTTGCGCCCCTCGGTGAGGCAGCGGTTGACCTTCGTGTACGTCCACGACTGCCGCTCGGCGATCTCCTGGTAGCTGAGCCCCTGCGCCTTGAGCCACAGCGCGGTGACCTCCTGCGGCTTGAGGCGCCCGAGCGCCTCGGCGGCCCGCGCGGCGCGATCGAAGGAGACGACGCGCTCGTGCGGCGAGAGCTCGCCGCCCGACTCGTGGGCGTCGAGGTCGACGTCCTCGCTGGCCACGAGCCGCTGGCGCGCCTCGCGCACCGCCATCGCCTCGTGCTTGACCACCGTATGCAGCCACGCCACGACCGTCTCGCGCCGCAGCGTCCCCGCCCGCCGCAGGAAGATCTCGAGCGCCCGCTGGTAGGCGTCGTGCGCGTCGTCGAGGCACAGCGAGTGGCGCCGGGCCGTGCGCAGGAGCGCCGCCGCGTGGCGCGTGACCGTCTCGACGACGAGCGCGTCGTCGCGCCGTGCGTCCTCCCGGCCGAGGTCCCCCACCTCAACGGCGAGCTCCGCCAACTCCTTCCCCCCAGTCAGTGGTTTCGCGCGGGTCTAGGACACATAACGCGCGGCCTCGCCCCCTCGTGCGCACACGAAACCGCGCAAAGTGCGAAGAAACGGGCCGATTGGCCCGCCCGACGGCGGCGTGTTGGCGTGCAGACGGAGCGGCAGACCGGCGGTCCGGCGCGGAGTAGCATCGGAGCTGGAAAGCGGGCCGGATGACCGCCATCATCGTGTTGCTGCTGGTCGCGGGCGCCTCGCTGCTGGTCGCGGAGGCTCACGTGGCGTCGTATGGCGCTCTGGGGCTGGCCGGCGTGGCGTGCCTCACCGCGGGAGTCGTCCTCGCGATCACAGCT
>VAWY01000055.1 GCA_005888335.1 Actinomycetota bacterium | reverse complement strand
CGACGTCGCCTTCGTCGCGCTGCACGGCCGCGACGGCGAGGACGGCACGGTCCAGGAGCTGCTCGAGGTCGCCGGGATCCCGTACACCGGCTCGGGCGTCTCGGCGTGCATCCGCTGCTCGGACAAGGTGCTGGCCAAGCACCTGATGCGCGACGCCGGCCTGCCGACGCCCGACTTCTACGCCTTCAACGAGACCGCGTTTCGCGAGCTCGGCGCCGCCGAGGCGCTCGGCGCCATGGAGGAGCGCCTCGCGTTCCCCATCGTCGTCAAGCCGGCCGGCCAGGGCTCGGCGCTGGGCATCAAGTTCGCCCGGACCGCCGCCGAGGTCCCCGCGGCGCTGGTCGCGGCGTTCTCCTACGACCGCAAGGTGCTGCTCGAGCGCCACGTCGCCGGCCGGGACCTCGCGGTCTCGCTGGTCGACGGCGAGCCGCTGCCGGTCGTCGAGGCGGTCCCGCAGGGCGAGGACTTCTACGACTTCGCCGCGCGCTACACGATCGGGCAGACCGCGTTCGTCTGCCCGGCCGCCATCGACGACCAGGAGACCGCGCGCGCCCAGGCGCTCGCCCGCGACGTCTGGCAGCTGTTCGGCTGCCGCGGCTTCGCCCGCGTCGACCTGATGCGCGACGACGCCGGCGGCGACCTGTGCGTACTCGAGGTCAACTCGGTCCCCGGACTGACCGAGACGTCGCTGCTGCCCATGGCCGCCGACGCGGCGGGCATGGGCTTCGACGACCTCGTCGCCCGGGTGGTCGAGCTGGCCCTCAGCGAAGCACGAGCCGCGTGAAGTTGCGCTTGCGGTTCTTGCGCTCGACGTTGCCCGCCGCGTCGATCGCGCGGACCCAGATCTCGTAGCGCCCGCGCGGCAGGCGCCGGCGCGCGGTGAACGACCAGCGCGTCGTGCCCCTGGCGTTGACGTAGGCGGTCCGCCGGCAGCTCACGGCGCGGCGCGCCAGGCGCCCCGACGGCAGCAGGGACCGGCAGCGCTTGCCGGTGCGGCGGGCGATCGCGAGGCGCACCCGCCGCACCGTGCCGCGACGGCTCGCGCCGCACCCGCGGTCGGTGGTCGTCCCGCTGAGCCGCAGCCGGCGCGCCGAGGCGGTCCGCGCCGTGCGCTTGAACCGCGACGTCGGGCCCGAGGTGTCGCGACAGCCCGGCCCGGGCCGGCTCGACGCCCCGTGCGGATCGGCGAAGTGGTAGCGGTAGACGCCGCGCCCGAAGGTCGCCGCCACGAGCGTGTCGGGGTCGCCCGGCTTGAGCGTCATCGAGTAGGTCGCCGTCGGCGGCAGGCCGCTGCCCAGCGGCACGTACTCGCCGCCGTCCGTGCCGCGCGAGGCGAAGATGCCGACCGACGTGGCCACGATGAGCTGCCCGTTGCGCACGATCGACCACGTCGCCTGTGCCTTGGGCAGGTCGCCGGAGATGTCGCGGAAGCTCGCGCCGGCGTCGGTCGACTTGTAGACGAAGCCGCCCGCCGCGTCGGAGGCGTCCTCGCCCTGCGAGCCCAGCGGCGCCCAGTAGCGCGCCGCGCTCGCGCCGAGCGTGACGTAGACCGTCCGGTGGTCGCCCGGGTCCATCGTCACCGAGGTGATGATGCGGTCGGGCAGCCCCGCGGCCGCCGCGATGTGCCAGCCGTCTCCGGTCATCCGCTTGGCCGGCTTGGCGCCGCCGACGTTCGTGGCGACCCCGTTGTGGAAGCGCTGCTTGAGCTTGACCGGGTCGCACGAGCCGCAGAAGCCGACGTAGGCGTCGTCGCCGATGACCTGCGCGGCCGTGCCGTGGTTCTGCGGGTCGGCCTCGCTGGGATCCGGGCGCCCGGCGTTCGGGTCACCCGGGTGCTGGCGCGTGCCCAGGTCGTAGACCGTGGTCCAGGACGTCGAGTTGTCGCACGGCGCCTGGGTCGGGTCGTTGGGGTCGCACGGCGTCGTGGTGTCCGGCCCGAACGTCGACTCCTTGACCTCGCGGCCGACCACCATCAGGTGCTTCGCGTCGCCGGGGTCCATGACCATCGGCGCCACGAAGTCGGGGTTGGTCAGGTTGGGGTCGATCGACGAGTACGACTTGCCGCCGTCCGTCGAGACGTTGATCCCCGCGTTGGGCAGCTCGTCGTAGTTGACCTGCGAGTTGTCGGGGTCGACCATCGCGAACGTCCCGTCGCCGACGTAGACCGAGCGCTGCGTGCCGTCAGGGTCGATCTTCAGCTGGCCGTTGTCCTGCAGTCCGGCGTAGGCCGTGCCGTCCTTGGCGACCGCCACCCCGTAGGGCAGCAGCGTGTAGAAGCCGTCGTTGTTGCCCAGGCCCCAGCGGCTCTGGTCGAACTCCTCGCCGGACGCCGCGTGCTGGGCGTAGACGCCGCCATCGTTGCCGACGACCAGCGTCAGGCCCCCCTGGCCGTCGGGGATGATCGCCTCGCCGTGCTGGTCGGGGTGGGTCGTCGTGTTGGTCGGCGTCGCCTGCTGCTTGGTGCCGCACACCTCGGGGACGACCAGGCAGGCGCTGCCGTTGGCCGTGTACTGCCCGAACGTCCGGAACGTCGACTTGCCGTTCTGCGGCTGGCCGGGGATGGCGCTCGTCCAGACCTCCTCCATGCCGAACAGCAGGCGGGTCGGCACGCCGCCCGACTGGCGCGTCGGATCGGGCTTGATCCACTGGTTGTAGGTCACCTGGTAGCCGGGCCCGATGCCAAGCGCCGTCAGCTGCGAGAGCGTCGAGCCGTTGGTGGGCAGGAAGAAGTCGTCGCGCCCGGCCATCTGCGTCCACGTCTTGCCGAAGTCGCTGGAGACGTAGATGCCGTCGAGGACCGACGGCGTACCGACCAGCGGGATGTCGTTCTCGCCGCCGACCTGCTTGGCGAACGCCTGCGCGTCCTGGACCATCGCGTAGACGTAGTTGGCGTTCTGGCCGGGGCCGTCGGCGACGCCGAACTCGGCGCGCCCCGCCTTGGCGGTCGGCGTGAAGCCGGCGCTGTCGGGCACCTTGGTGAACGTCCCGGGCGCGCCGGTGTCCGAACGGTAGGCGCCGTTGTTGGGCGACTCCGGCTTGCCGGCGAAGTTCAGGCGCTGGCCGGAGCGCCAGCCGACCGCGGCCAGGACGGCGCCGCCGCTGTGGCCGAACGAGTCCTTGGGCTGCACGACCACGTCGGTGACGATGTTGGCCAAAAAGCAGTTGGGCCTGAACGAGTCGCCCGCGCAGTCGCCGGTCGGCAGGTTGACGTTGGTGAACGAGCGGCCGGCGTCGGTCGAGCGAAACAGGCCGAGCCCGGTGGCCACGTAGACGATCTGCGGGTTGGTCGGATCCACCGCGACCCGGTACGACAGCGCCCCGTCGGGCACCCCCTTGGCCTTGACCCACGTGACGCCGTCGTCGCCGGTCCAGTAGACGCCGACGCCCGCGTAGTCGTTGGAGAAGGCGTGATCGCCGGTGGCCACGATCAGCGTCCCGCCGTCGGCCGGCGTCCAGCCGACGGCGCCGGTCGAACCGATCGGCAGCGTGTCGCCGATCGGCCGCCACGTCTTGGCCTGGTCGGTCGACTCCCAGACGCCGCCCTGGGCGACGGCCGCGTAGAGCTTCTTCGTCTGCGGCACGTAGAGCAGGTCGTTGACGCGGCCGTTGACGCGGCCGAACCCGTCGCCGTACGAGGCCGGGTAGTCGGGGTCGTCGAAGCGCAGGGAGCCCTTGCCGTAGGGCTCCCAGGTGCCGCCGGTGCCGGGGACGTTGGCCTGGGCGGCGTGCGCGGCGAGACGGTCGCGCTGGCGCAGCGCCCGGCTCAGCGCCAGCCGCGAGTCGCTGCTGCCCAGGCGCGCGGTCACCGAGTCGTTGAGCTTCGCCAGGTCCTCGGGGGACTCCGGCGCGCCCGGGCACTCGCGCTCGCCTCCGTCCTGGACGCGGTCGGCGTGGCGCGCGCGCTCCTGCAGGCAGCGGCCGAGCACGGCGCGCTGGGCGGCGATGCGCTCGCCGAGCGACGGCGTGCTCGCGCCGCGGGAGATCAGGAGCCACGCCGCGAGGGCGGCGAGGGCGAGCGGGAGGAGGAGCAGGGCCAGACGGCGCGGGTTCAGCAGCATGAGGCTTTCGGTCGGGAAGTCGGGGCGCGTTAGCCCTGGTAACGCGCCGGCGACCGAAAACCTGCGTTACTGCTCGCCGGCGGCGAAGTCCTCGGGGGACACCTGGTCGAGGAAGTCCTTGAACTTCTCGACGACCTCCTCGGTGTCCTCGACGTCGTGCTCGAACTCGATCGCGGACTCGGCGATGACCTCTTCGGCCGCGAAGATGGGCGCGCCGGAGCGGACCGCCAGCGCGAGGGCGTCGCTCGGTCGCGAGTCGATCTCGAGCTCGCGGCCGTTGGCCTGCAGCGTGATCGAGGCGAAGAAGGTGTTCTCGCGCAGCTCGGTGACCGAGACCTGCTTGCAGGTGACGTCGAGCTCGCCGAGCATGTCGCAGAGCAGGTCGTGCGTCATCGGGCGCGGGGTGGACGCGCCCTGAAGCTTCATGAGGATGGCCGCCGCTTCCGGGTGCCCGATCCAGATCGGCAGGAACTTGTTGCTGTCGACGGCCTTGAGCAGGACGATCGGCTGCTTGCCGACCATGTCGAAGCTCACGCCGTAGATGACCATCTCCTGCACGTTGAAGGCCCTTTCGACTCGGGGCCTTCGGAGTCTAGCGACGCCGTAGGGGCTTTCCCGACCCCTCTGCGAGGGCCGAGAAAGCGATCTACAGGACGGCCTGCTCGGTGGCCCAGCGGGCCAGTTGCGACCGGCGCCGGACGCCCGTCTTGTCGCGCACACGGGCCAGATGGGCCTGGACCGTGCGGGCCGAGATGAACAGCCGCCGGCTGATCTCGTCGTCGGTGAGGCCGTCGGCGACCAGGCGCAGGACCTCGAGCTCGCGCTGCCCGAGCTGGGCGCTGCTGCGCGGGGCGGTCGTCGCGCCACTGGAGAACGCGCGCAGCAGGTGCGCGGTGAGCGCCGGGGACACCGCGGCGCCGCCGCCGTGGACGGTGTTGACCGCTGCGCACAGCTCGGTGACGTTCGAGCGCTTGGTGATGTAGCCCGCCGCGCCGGCGCCGACCGCCTGGACGAGCGTCTCGTGGCGCTCGCTGGCGGTCATGACCAGCACGCGCGTGCCGGGAAGCTCCTCGCGGATGCGGGCGAGGACGCCAAGGCCGCTCAGCTCGGGCATGTAGAGATCGAGCAGCAGAACGTCAGGCCTGCGCTCGCGCGCAAGCTGCAGCGCCTCCTCGCCGTCGGCCGCCTCCCCCACCACCTCGATGTCTGGATCGCTCTCGAGCGCCGAGACCACGGCTGCTCGCATCAATGGGAAGTCGTCGGCGACGAGCACCCGAATCCTCATGCCATTCCTCCTCACATCGCTGGACCGGAGGCGCGAGAAGCGTCGGGCGGTCGTGTGAAGAAATCGTGGAGGTTTTCTGCTCTTTCCGTGAATGCGCGCAGAAGTGCGCGATCTGCCTACGCAGGGCTGCAGGGACGCACTAGGCAGTCATGGCCTGGATGGCGCGAGTTCGCGCGCCCACATCGGCGAGCGAGTCTCATGTGCCGCACCGGCCGCCGGTGGGAGTCTCGCCTCGGTCGGAGACGAGGGCCCGCCAAGCCGCCGTCCCCGTCCTTCCGCAAGCCAGACCGAAGCGAGAGCGAGATGCGCCCCCAGCCTGCCAAGGTCCTGACCGTCGCCACCCGGACAGCTGCCTGTCCGGAGCTCGTCGACCTTCTCACCCGCCGCGCAGCCAAGTCCCCGGCGACCTTCACCCTGCTGGTCCCCGCCACCCCCCACGGCTGGGCGTGGCTGGCCGACATGTACTCCGGCGGGATCGACGCCGAGCGCTACCTGGACGCGGCCGTCGAGCGCTACCGCGCCGCCGGCCTCGACGTGGCGAGCGCCCGCCTCGGCGATCCGGACCCGCTCGCGGCCGTCATGGACGCGATCCACTTCGACACGTACGACGAGGTCGTCGTCTCCACGATGCCGCGGCACGTGAGCCGCTGGCTGCGCCTGAGCCTGCCGCACCGCGTCGGCGCGGCGACCGGGCTGCCCGTCACGCACGTCGTGGGCTCGCAGACGCGACTGGTCGACCGCGCCGACGAGCGCCGGCACGGCGGCCGGCGGTCGGTGTACCTCGACGGCCAGGGCGCCGCCCGGGTGCTCGGCGTCGACGAAGCCGCTGCGCCCGCCAGGGGCACAGGACAGTGAGCGGCGCTCCTGGGGGGTCATCCGGCGCGGACGCGCCGGTGCGGACGGCGTGGCGGGATGACCTGATCGCCGTCCTGGCGGGCGGGCTGCTGATCGCCGGCCTGTTCCTCGACGGCTGGCACCACCTCTACCTCGCCAACGGCCAGGACGGCTCGTTCTTCACGCCCTGGCACATCCCGCTCTACGCCGGGTTCAACGCGTGCGCGATCTGGACGATCACGCGCAACGAGCGACTGCGGCTGATGCTCGCGCCGCGAGGCGGGCGCGGCGGCCGCCGCGTGGCCGCGGGTCCGCCGGGGCTCGGGATGATCCTGGTCGGGCTGGCGATCGCCGCCGTCGGCGTGGTCGGCGACGCGATCGCCCGCACCACGGGAGCGCGGCCGGCCGGCGAGGCGCTCGCTCCCCCGTTCAACCTCCTGGTCGTCGCCGGCGCCGCGATCGTCTTCGTCGTCGCGGTGCGCGCGGTGGTCGGGCGCGCGATCACGCTCCGCGCCGTCACCGGCATGGTCGGCTTCGACCGCCGGATCGCGATCGCGGCCCTGGCGGCGGCCGGCGCGGCGGCCATCGCCTTCGTCGCCTTCGGCGGGACGTCGCCGCGCGAGCCCGCCGACCGCGTGAGCTCTGCCGCCGTCGCCGCCCGCCCGAAGGCGCAGGCCGAGGCGCCCGCGCCCGCGCGGGAACGCGCTCCTGCGCCCGCCGTCCACGCCCGCGCTGCCGCGCGCCCGTCGTCGAGCGCCTCCCGCGCGGCGGCGACCCCGCGCCACCGGGCGGCCCGCCGCGTGGCCACCGCCGCTCCTCGCGCGCGCCGCGTCACTGCGTCGCACCACGCGCGCGTTCGCGCCGAACGCGTCCACGCGCGGCGCGTCGCCCCGAGCCCGCGGGTCGTCGTCCACCGCCGCCGTCCCGCGGCACGGCCGGCGCCGACGACGCCCGTCCGCCGTCATCGGCGCCGGCCGGCGTGGCGACCTGCGGTCGTCCCCGGCGCTCCGGCCGCGGCGCCGACGGTCATCACGACCACCACGACGACGACGGTCGCCAACAGCCCGAGCGCCGCTCCTACCCCGGCGACGAAGCCGGCCGACCCCGTGAACACGCCGACCGCCGGCCCGACCCCCGTGACCACCCCGACGCCCGCTCCGTCGCCGACGCCGCCGGCGGGCCCCAAGCACGGCGGCCCCGGCCCCGGCTAGCGCGAGGAGATCCACGTGAGCACCGAGCACGAATCCGCCCCCAAGCGCCCGAGCGCCGAGCAGCCGCTGCTCGCCTTCGACGGCGCGATGCTCGCCCTCCTGGCGGGCGTCATGACCATCGGCGCGATCACCGGCCACCGCGAGGCGATGTACGCGTGCTTCGCCGCCGCCGGCGGCTGGCTGCTGATCCGCCTCGCGCTGCGCCCGCCCGCGCCGCCGCGGCGCCGTCCGGCGCCGCCCGCCCGCGTCGACGCGGGGCCGCGCGGCTCGGTCGTGGCGCGGCTGCGCTGGGCCCTGGAGGTCACGCCGGTGGGCTACCGCCTCGGGCTCGCGGGCCTGGCGGTCGCGATCTTCGGGCTGATGAGCGACATCGCCTGGCACACGATTCTCAGCACCGAGTCCGGGATCGCGCGCGTCATCGCCCCGTCTCACCTGGTGCTCTTCCTCGGGGCCGGCCTGCTGCTGACCAGCCCGCTGCGCTCCGCGTGGGCCTCGCGCGACTACGACGGCCCGCTGTCCTTCCGGCAGGCGCTGCCCGTCGTGCTCGGGCTGACGCTTGTCACCGCGCTGGCGCTCTTCGCCTTCCAGTGGATGTCGGCGTTCAGCGACTGGAAGCCGAGCGTCTCGCCGGCGAGCCTGCCGCCCAAGGTCCGCGCCGACCAGGCCGTCGTCCAGAGCCTCCAGACCGTCGTGATAGCGCGCATCATCGTCACCAACCTGATCCTCGTCGGGCCGGCGCTGCTCGCCGTGCGGCGGTTCCGCCTGCCGTTCGGCAGCGTCACGCTCGTCTTCACGCTCGCGGGCACGCTGAGCGCCGCGCTGCGCAACCTGACGCTCGCCGGGAGCGTGCTCGCCGCGCTGGCCGCCGGCCTCGTCGCCGACACGACCGTCAAGCGGCTGCAGCCCTCGGCTTCGGGCGAGCGAACCGCCGGCTACCGCGTCTTCGCGTTAGCCACGTCGCTGGCCTTCGCCGGCGTCTACCTCGTCGCACTGGCGGTCCTGCACCACCGCACGGTGCCGCTCGACCTCGCCGCCGGCGCGGTCGGCCTGACCGGCCTGATGGGGCTCGGCCTCAGCGCGGTCGCGGTGCCGCCCGCCGCGGCGCGGCCTGCCGAGCCGGCGGAGGACGCGCCCGCGGCCGACGCGGTCGCCGTTGCCGTCGCCGAGCCGCGCGAGCCGCTCGTGCGGTCCGCGCCGGCGCGGCGCCGCCCGGCCGACCCCGCCGACCTGCGCTTCGCCGCTCGCGTCACGGGCACGACCGGCGCGCGCGAGCACCCGATCGAGGCGACGGCCCTGTGCTCGCTGCTGCGCGGGACGCCGGGCGACGAGGTCGCCGCGTCGTTCGCGCCGCCGCTCGGCACCGGCGAGCTGGCCGCGCTGTGCCGCGACGTGACCCGGCGCCACCGCGCCTGGGCGACGCAGTCCCTCGCCCAGGTCGACGTCGTCTATCTGTTCCTGGAGGCCGTCAGCCTCCCCGCGTCGCCCGACGCCCCCGCCGAGCACGACCTGCTCGGCGCCTGGGGCGTCACGCGACACGGCAAGCGCGTGCTGCTCGGCTTGCGGACGGGCAGCCGCGATCGCGCCACCGCCTGGGGCGCCCTGGGCGCCGACCTCGTCGAGCGCGGGATGCATCAGCCTGCCCTCGTCGTGGCCGACGGCGCCCCGGGCGTGTGGCGCGTGATCGGCGAGCTGTGGCCCGACGCGGCGATGCAGCACTCCGTCCGCTGCGCGCTGGGCGAGGCCTGCGCGGGCCTGGGCGAGGCCGAGCGGCGCGACCTGCGCGCGCGCTTCGGCAACGCGCTGGAGACCGCCCGCTCGGGCAGCGAGGCGTGCCAGCAGCTCGAGACGGTCCTCGCCGACTTCCGCGAGGCCGCGCCGGCCCGCATCGCCGTCCTGGCGCGCCGCCTCGAGCGGCTCACCGCGCACCTCGCCTTCCCGGCCGAGCACCGCCGGACCCTGCGCTCGGCCACCGTCATGCAGCGGGCGCTTGCGCCGATCGCCGCCGCCAAGCGTCCGGTGGACGAGCTGCCCGGCGACGCCGACACCGTCGCGCTCGTGTGGGCGGTGCTCGACCTCGGCGCCCGCACCGCCCGACGACTTCCCATGCCCCTTCACGCCGCGGCCCAGCTGGATCAGCTGCGCCGCCGGCACATGCCAACCACCGAGGCCTCGGCGGCACCCGAGGCGTAAACGACCAGAGAGGACGTTTCGTGCATGCTCTGAAGTTCAACCCTCGACCCGCGCGGAGGATCAGACTGCTGATCGCGGTCCTCGCCGGCGCCAGCCTGGCCGCGCTCGCGGTCGGTGGGCTGCAGCAGCCGGCGGGCGCGCAGGGCGGCAATGGAGGCGGAGGTGTGGCTCTCGCCTCGCTGAGCACCCTGCCTGTCCCGAGCCCGCCCGACATCCAGCGGTTCATCAAGGACAACAGCGCAGCCCAGAAGCTCGGCAAGGCCCTGTTCTGGGACATGCAGGCAGGCAGCGACGGGCGACAGGCCTGTGCGTCGTGCCACTACAACGCGGGCGCCGACAACCGCTCGCGCAACCAGATCAACCCCCGCGGCGGAAGCTTCAACTTCCGCGGCAAGGCGGCCAACGCGCAGCTGACGGCCGCGGACTTCCCGCTTCACCAGCTGGTGAACCCCGACGACGCCGCTTCTGCGGTGAGCTTTGACACCGACAACGTGGTTGGCTCCGCCGGAGTCCTGCCGTCGCACTTCACCGGCGTCAACGCCGGCGATCCGTTCGACGTCCAGAGCTTCGACGCGCTCGATACCGACTTCCACGTCGGGTCGGTCAACGTGCGCCGGACGACCGGGCGCAACACGCCGTCCGTGATCAACGCGGTCTTCAACAACCGCAACTTCTGGGACGGCCGCGCGCAGAACGAATTCAACGGCGTCGACCCGTTCGGCAACCGCGACGTCGACGCGCGCGTCGGGCAGGTCAACGCCTCCGGCGGCGTCGACAAGGTCGCGGTCAGCATCGCGAACTCGTCGCTGGCCTCGCAGGCCGACGGCCCTCCAGGCAACCCGGTGGAGATGTCCTCCGACGGGCGGACGCTGTCTGACATCGGCAAGAAGCTGCTGTCCGTGCGCCCGCTCGGCACCCAGCAGGTCAGCCGCGCCGACAGCATGCTCGGGAGCGACGTCACGGCGTCCGGGAGCGGCCTGAACGCCTCCTACGCGGACATGATCAAGGCGGCGTTCCAGTCCGAGTGGTGGAACTCCAGCAGCTCGGTCACCGCGCCGAACGGCAACAGCTACTCGCTGATGCAGTTCAACTTCCCGCTGTTCTGGGGCCTGGCCATCCAGGCGTACGAGTCGACCCTGGTCTCCGACCAGACCCCGGTCGACAAGTTCCTCAGCGGCGACACCAGCGCGCTGAGCGCTCAGGCCCAGCAGGGCATGAGCATCTTCGCCGGCAAGGGCGGCTGCGAGAGCTGCCACGAGGGCCCGGCCTTCACGGACGCCACGGTGGCGAACGTCGCGGCCAGGGGCGTCTCGACGGCAGCGGGTGACACCGGCTTCCACAACATCGGTGTGCGCCCGACGGCGACCGATCCCGGCATCGGCGGAACCGATCCGTTCGGCAACCCGCTGTCCGTGTCGCTGCTCAGCGGCGGCGCGGGAACGAACGTCCCCGGGACGTTCAAGACGCCGGATCTGCGCAACGTGGCGCTCACCGCGCCGTACTTCCACAACGGCGGTGAGCTCACCCTGCGCCAGGTCGTCGACTTCTACAGCCGGGGCGGGGACTTCTCCGACCCGAACAAGGCGATCAACGCGCTCGGGCTCAGCTCGGCCGACAAGGACGCGCTCGTCGCGTTCCTCGAGGCGCTGACCGACCCGCGCGTGCAGAACCAGTCGGCGCCGTTCGACCACCCGCAGCTGTTCGTGGCAGCGGGCGAGCAGACGAACGCGGACGGCTCGGTCGTCACGGACAGCAGCGGCCGCGCGGTCGACTGCTTCAAGGAGGTGCCGGCCACCGGCGGCGGCGGCGGCGCGGCGCTCGCGCGGTTCCCGAACTTCACGGGACCGCCCTGCGACACCGCGCCTCCGCTCGAGGCGCCGACGGCCCAGCCCGCGGCGGGCTCGGGCTCGCACGTCGAGACCCAGACCCAGACGACCGTCAAGCCCGGCGCGAAGCCGGACTGCTCGGCCGCCCGGTGGATCACCCGCGTGGGTCACCACGCGACGGTCGGCCTGATCGGCATGGCCGGCTCGCGCGTCGTCGCGTGCCTCGGCCGCCCGACCAGCGCCGTCCGCTCCGGCTCGCGCCAGCGGTGGCGCTACGGCAAGGGCCTCGTCCTGCGCCTGACCAAGAGCCGGGTGACCTCGGTGACCGTGCGCAGCCGCAAGTACGCGGGCGCCCACGGCATCGGCTACGGCACGGCGCTGGCGCGCATGCGCAAGGCGCTCGGCCGGACCGCGTTCGACCGCCGCGCCGGCGCGTGGCGGGCGGTGATCCGGTTGAGCTCCAGCCGCTACGCGAACATCCAGGTCCGCTCGGCGCGCAACAAGGTGACGCGCGTCGACGTGACGCTGGTCAGCGCGCGCTCGCTCGACTCCCTCGGCCGGCGGCTCGCCGCCAAGCGCTGAGAAGCGTCCACCCCCCAGGGACGAGTGCGGAGGCCCCGGTTCGCCGGGGCCTCCGCCGTTTCTGGGGCCGCTTGACACGGAGGCCCGCGATCGGCGAGCGTCGCATCATGGGTCGCCTGCAGCTGCTCTCCGAGCGCCCGCGGGCGGTGCAGCTCACCGTTCCGGTCGCGCTGCCCTTGATCGGCGGCTTTCTGACCGGCTGGACGCTGGCGGGCTCCGCGGGCCTGTGGGTGGTCGCCAACGTCGTCGCGATCCTCGGCGGCGTGGCCGCGGGCTTCGATCACGACGGCGCGGCCGCCGGCGCGCGCCGCGGCGCGTTGGGCGGGCTCCTCTTCGGCCTCGCCCTGGTCCTCGCCGACGCGACGGTCGTCGGCCACCGCGCCGCGACGTTGCCCAAGCCGGCGATCCTGCTCGCGGTGCTCACGACCGTGGTGGGCTCGCTCCTCGGCGCGCTCGGCGGCACGCTGCGCCACCGCGCCATGCACGAGCGGGCGGCGCCGAGCGCGTAATCGCCGCCGCTGGATCTACGGCACGTAGTCGGGCCACGGCAGCGGGAAGAGGTGCCGGTGCTCGCGCGCCTCTTCGATGACGCGCGCGACCGACGGCCGCGCCGTCAGCGCGGCGAAGTAGCGCGTGAGGTTCGCGAGGCGCTCCTCGTCCCAGCGGTGCACGATGCGCGCGTAGAACAGCGCCGGCGCGGCGGCGCAGTCGGCCAGCGTGAACGCCGGTCCCGCGGCCCAGCCGCCGTCCGCCAGGTGCGCGTCCAGCAGCGCGTAGGCGCGGTCGAGCGCGGCGTGGGCCTCGGCGACGCCCTCCGGGTCGCCCCGGCCGTCCGGCCGCAGGTTGTCGCCGACGATCTTCTGCATCGGCGTCATCACGTGTCCGTCGCTGACGCGATCCCAGAGCCGCGCCTGCAGCGCGTGCGCCGGGTCGGCGGGCACCAGCGGGGGCGCGTCGCCGTGGCCGTCGAGGTACTCGACGATCGTCGTGGACTCGGGCAGCGTGAGCGCTGCGGCGTCGTCGACGAGCACCGGGATGCTGGCCATCGGCCACAGCTCGGCGAGCCGTGCGCGGTCCGCCTCGCCGCCGACGAAGTGGCGCTCGAAGGGCACGTCGCGCTCGTACAGGGCGACGAGCGCCTTCCAGCAGTACGCCGCGAAGGGATGCTCGTGCAGCGTCAGCGTCATCGGACCGGCTCGCCCGCGAGGAGCCGCTCGAGCCGGTCGAGCAGCTTGCCCGTCCCGTGCTCCCGCTCGGCCGCGTCGCCGAGATCGTCGAAGAACGCGCCCTGCTCGGTGAACACCAGGCGCGTGCCATCGCCGGCGGCGAAGAACTCGATCGTCGTCAGCGAGACCGAGACGAGCCGGTGGTCGTGCAGCAGGTCGTAGGCGAAGACGATTCGCTCGTTCTCGACGATGTCGTGGAACCGGCTCCTGAAGGCGTTGTGCCTGCCGCCGGGCGAGCCGCCGCTGTTGACCTCGCCGCCTCCGACGCGGAAGTCGAGCTCCCATTGCGGGTCCGGCCAGTTGCCCGGATTGGCGAACCACTGCCGCTTGAGGTCGGGGTCCGAGAACGCGCTGAAGGCCTGCTGCGGGGTGGCCGCGTAGTGGCGCTCGATCGTGAAGTCGGCGTGGGTGACGCTCATTCGCTCCCTCCATACGTCGCGTTCAGGACGTCGCCCAGCCGGTCCAGCCGGCCCTCCCAGGTCGCGCGGTGCTGCGCGATCCACTGCTCGACCGACCGCATCGGCGCGGGCTCGAGGCGGCATGTCCGGACGCGGCCGACCTTCTCGGAGCGGACGAGGCCGCTCTTCTGCAGGACGTCGATGTGCTGCACGACGGCCGGGAGCGACATGGCGAGCGGCTCGGCGAGCTCGCTCACCGAGGCCGGGCCCCGGCTGAGCCGGACGACGATCGAGCGCCGGCTCGGATCGGCGAGCGCGTGGAACGCCCTGTCGAGCGTGGCGTCGGCTTCGGCGGGCACCCGAGGGACCGTAGCAAACAGTTAGGCGATCGCCTAAGTGTTCCTCCCGTCGAGCGCCGCCGAAGCCCCGCTGGGCGGAGAATGGCACCCGTGATCTGGTTGGCCGTCCTCGCGATCGTCCTGGCCTTGGCGCTCGCGCTGGTCGTCGGCGTTCGGTGGTTCTTCAACTGGCTGTCACCGCGCGTCGACGCCCGCCGCCGCGCGCGCGACGACACCTACTTCTTCGCCACGTGCGCGTCGGGAGTGATGACGCGATACCGCTGGCTCAACCGACGGCTGCCCGCAGCGCCGCGGTGCCGCTTCTGCCTGGCCCCGTTCGCCGGCGCAGGTCGAATCCTCGGCATCAAACCCTCGCGGAAGAACCCGAACTTCTGCATGGGCTGCTTCGAGATGGCGCCGCTTGGCGCGCACGAGATGGAGGTCGGCGTCCTCTTCGCCGACATCCGCGGGTTCACGGCATGGTGCGAGGGCCGCGAACCCGAGGAGGTCGAGCGTGCGCTGAATCGCTTCTACGCGGTTTCCACAGCGGTCATGGGCGAGCACGACGCCATCATCGACAAGCTCGTCGGCGACGAGGTCATGGCGCTGTTCCTGACCAGCTTCCCCTTGCTCGGTCACGGTTCGCGCGCCTGCGCGGTGATGGTGCACAGCGCCGAGGAGCTCCTGCGCCGGCTCGACGCCGCCGAGGACTCGCTCCCCGTCGGGGTGGGGCTCAACTTCGGCGTCGCGCGGGTCGGCAACGTTGGCGACGGAGCGGTCAAGGACTTCACGGCCGTCGGGGACGTCGTCAACACGGCGGCGCGGCTCCAGGCGTGCGCGCGGCCCGGGGAGATCGTGATGTCCGACGCGGTGTTCGACCACGTCCGTGACCGTCACGCGAAGGCGACGCCGGTGACGCTCGAGCTCAAGGGAAAGACCACCGCGGTCGACGCCCACGTGCTGCGAGCGATCGCGAGCCGGCGGTGAGGGAGCGCGTCGCGCTGCCGCAGCGCTGCCGCCATCCGGCCCCGCTACGCCACCACGGTCGCGAGCACGCGCTCGGTGTGCGGAGCGTGCGGCGGCCGCTCGGCGACGACGACGTGCAACAGCGGCGCCGGGCGGATGGCCGCGGGCAGCACGGCCATGGAACCGAGCTGGCCACGCAGCTCGCTGACGCGCGCCTCGCAGCGTTCGTGCCGCTCCGCGATGCCCGCGTCGCATGCCCGCCGGGCCTCGGCAAGACGTCCGCGCAGCAGCGCCAGCTCGCCGGCGGCCTGATGGAAGGCCGCCAGCGCACGACGGGCCTGCTTGCCGCCCACGCGCTTGGCCGCCTTGAGCGCCCGCCGTCGCGCGCGCCCGCACGCGAGCACGTCAACGTCCACCGCCGTCAGACGGCCCGCCTCGACATCGGCGGCCAGGTAGCGAGCGATCGTCCGGCGCTCGGCCTTCACGGTGCGGCGGATGAAGACGAGCATGCCGACGAACAGCGGCACGAAGACAAGGAACACGATGACGATCCCCGCGACCTCGCCCAGCATCTGCTCCGCGTCGAACAGACCGTGCAGGACCATGGCGGCGAAGAGCCCGAGCAGCGGCGCGGCGGCGCGCGTCGAGCGCTTGCTCGAGCGGCTCGCGATGCCGAGGCCCACGCCCGTCAGCGAGGTCAGCAGCGGGTGCATGAACGGCGTGCAGATGCCACGCGCGAAGAAGGCGACCGCAGCGTCGGACACGTGCCCTTGGCTCAGGGCCGTGCCGTAGTACCCGATGTTCTCGGTGGTCGCGAAGCCGAGGCCGACGATGGTCGCGTAGACGATCCCGTCGAGCACGCCGTCGAACTCGCCGCGGAACCGCCGGTAGATGATCACCAGCACGGCCGCCTTGGCGCACTCCTCGACCACGCCGGGGGAGATCGAGTTGTCGAAGATCGCGCCCGCGTGCCCCCCGAGCGCTGACTCGACGATCCCACTGCCGAGCGACTCGAGGGTCACGCCGAGCGAGAGCGCCACGCAGGCTCCCCAGAGGAACGTGGCCACGAGCAGACGCCGCGGCTCGCGCTCGCGGCGATCGATGCGCAGCGCGAGCCAGAGATACAGCGGCAGCGCCCCCAGGGCCATCGCCACCGCCACCGGCCCGCAGGACACGCCCAGCTGCAGCGGGACGACCGCGCCGACGGCCAGCAGGACCGCCGCGCCAATCTTCGCCGGCGTGCCGGCAGACGTCCACGGCGAGCGGGGAAGGAGGTCGACAAACCCCGCAGATCCCGCAACGAGCGCGACCGTGAGGGCAACCAGAACGTTGGTCGCGAGGTCGCCGTTGATGATGAGCCGAGCGACCACCGCTGCACCGAGGACGGCGGCGGACGCAAGCAGGACGCATGGTCGGACACGAAGCTGGGGCGTGGGCACGAAGCGCTCCGGGGGGTCGAAGGGTTGACGCCTTCGATCGTGCGGCCCCGCGCGCCCGTCGGCCAGACACCAAGGGGGTGGATCTCGCCATCCCCCGGCAACAGGCCCAAGACGCAAGAAAGCCCCGCCGAGCGCCGAGCGGGGCTTTCCGAGTGGCCGATGGTGGACTCGGACCACCGACCTCGTGACCGCGATCAGGCCGGGTACTCGTCCTTGCGCCAGGCGCGGGGCTCCGCGGGCTGCGCCTTCGGCGTTCGCTCGAGCAGGAACGCGTGGTACGGCGCAACGAACCGATCGGGCGCCATCACCGTGTAGGTGTGATAGACGCTCCCGTTTTCGCGCGCGAAGGCGATGAAGCTCGGGCCCTCGCGCAGGCCGTCTTCGAGCTTGGCTCCGACCTGCCGCCCCCAGTCCTGGAGCCACTCGGGCGGGTTGTCGATCACCTCCTTGACCTCGGGGATCTCCTGCGCCTGCTCGGGCGTGAGGGCGAGCCCGAAGTCGAAGGGGAACTCCGTCCCGTACGTCGAGACGTAGGGAAACTGCCAACCCATCCGCCGCTTGTAGGCGATGAGCCGATCGATCGGCGCGCGCGAGAAACAGATCAGCGTCACGTCGCGGTGGTTCAGATGCACGCGGGTGGCGTCGAGCTCATCCCCCAGGTTCGAGCACCCGGGGCAGGCGCCGATCTCGTAATCGGGCCCGAACATGATGTTGTAGGCGAGGAGCTGCGACCGCCCGTCGAAGAGCTCGGCGAGCGTCTTCTTCCCGTCCTCGGTGTCGAACTCGTACTGCTTCTCCACCGGAACCCACGGAAGCTGACGGCGCTGCTCGGTCACCCTCTGGCCGAGCTCGGTTTGCTCGGCCTCGAGCTTCGCAAGTTCATCGCGAGCCGCCTGCCATTCCTCCCGGGTTCCGATCTTGTGCTCGGGCATCGTGCGCCTCCTCTGGCCGTTCGTCACCTCACCGTACGCGGCTCGTGGATCCCCGGTGGCCGCCTGTCGAGGCCCGTCGGTTAAGACCGGCGCGTCGCGCTGAACTCATCGCCGCGTTACGCAGTCGACTCGCTCCTTCATGACTACGGGCATGTCATCAACGAGCTCGCCGAGGCGGAGAAGCGATGAGTTGCGCGGCGCCCCACGGTCTCCAGGAGAGTGCAGACCAGGAAAGGAGACGCCGTGTCCGCAACCGTTCTTTACATGTCCATGTCCCTCGACGGATTCATCGCCGGGCCCAATGAGGGACCTGGCAACGGGCTCGGCGACGGCGGGCACCGCCTGCACGAGTGGTTCTTGACGGGTGCCGACGCCGACCACAAGGCAATCTCGGGCCGCCTGGCCGGCGTCAACGGCCAGGTAGTCGACGAGTTCATGGCGACCGGCGCGGTCGTCGCCGGCCATGGGACCTTCGAGCCGGCTGGCGGCTGGGGCGGCGATCACCACGACGGCGTGCCGATCTTCGTCCTGAGCCGCCGTGACCCCGACAGCGAAATGGGGCAGTGGCCGCTCGTCACCTATGTGAACGACGTCACGACCGCGATGTCCGAGGCCAAGCGGGCTGCGGGCGACAAGAACGTGCTGGTCCACGGCGCCGGAACCGCGCAGCTCGCGCTGGCTGCCGGCGTCCTCGACGAGCTCGAGATCCATGTCATCCCGGTGCTCCTCGGCCAAGGGCGCCGTCTCTTCGACAACCTCGCTCCGGAGCACATCGAGCTAGAGCGCACCCGGATCCTCGAGCGCTGAACGCAGCGTTCCCCAGCCTTCTCCTTCCAGACGTCAACGCTCGGTCGACGCCGGCGCGCCGCCGAACCCGATCTCGTTGCCGTCGTAATCGCGGTAGGTCGCCTTGCGGACACCGTTCGAGTAGGTCTCGCTCTCGGCCGGCTCCAATCCCCGTGAGGCGATCTCCGCAACGACCGCGTCGAGGTCGTCGACGAAGACCGTGATCAGCGCGCCGCCAGCGCGGTCGGCGTCCTCCTCGATGTACACCGACCGGTCGTCGGCGAGGATCCACACCGCCTCCGTCGCGTGCGGGAAGAACGACGGATCTCCCAACAGCCGCTCGTACCATGCGCGCGCCGCCGCGAACTCGCGTACGCGGATCCCGGCGAAGAGCGCGAGGGCCATCAGCGCACCGTAGCTGCCCCAGCTCGTGGGGCTGGACCATCGTCATCGCTCCGGCGGAGTGGCGAGGCACGGCAGCTCGGGCACAGCCCGACGATGACGCTCAACACCTACGGCCACGTCATCGACGAGCTCGCCGAGGTGTCGACCGAGGATGAGATCCCGGGGGCCCGTGTGG
Organism: Actinomycetota bacterium; assembly: GCA_005888335.1. The sequence goes on along the minus strand of VAWY01000055.1, from coordinate 19,728 downwards.
AGATCCGGACCATTTCCGGGTCGCGAGGCGAGTCGACCGCTTCGGACGCCCCGCCCGAGCCACAAAAGCCCCGCTGTGCGGGGCCTTTCTGAGTGGGCGATGGTGGACTCGAACCACCGACCTCCTCCTTATCAGAGAGGCGCTCTAACCGACTGAGCTAATCGCCCGGAGTGCTCGGCCATGATAGCGGCGGGGCGCCCCCGGAACTTGAGCGATCCGGACCGCGTCAGGCGACGGCGCGGGGGCGCAGGCGGCGCGCGAGGTCGAGGGCGGCGTCGAGCGAGCCCAGGTCGACCTCCGCGCGGTAGCCGGTCCCGGACGGGCGGACCCGGACGTCGGTGCCGAGGGCCGCGCTGAGGGCGTCAGCGATGCGGCCGACCGCCTCGGCCTGGTCGGGATGCAGGCCGCGCGGGCGCGACGGGCGGCGTGCGGGCGCGTGGTCGTTCGCCGCGCGCGCCTTGTCCTCGAGGACGCGGACCGACCAGCCGTGCGCGGCGGCGTCGCGGGCGAGGCGCCGGCGGGCGGCGTGGTCGCCGGCGAGCAGGAGCGCGCGGCCGTGGCCTTCGCTGAGCGAGCTGTCCTCGAGGAGCTCGAGCGCCTCGTCGGGCAGATCGAGCAGGCGCAGGAGGTTGGACACCGCCACGCGACTGCGGCCGACCCGGCGGCCGACCTCCTCGCGCGTCAGGCCGAGTTCCTCGACGAGCGCCGCACAGGCGCGCGCGGCGTCGACGGGGTTGAGGTCCTCGCGCGCCATGTTCTCGATGAGTGCGACCTCGAGCGCCTGGGCGTCGTCGTGCGAGCGCACGAGCGCCGGGATGGTGTCCAGGCCGGCGATCTGGGCCGCGCGCCAGCGGCGCTCGCCGGCGACCAGCTCGTACGTGCCGCCCGGCACGCCGCGGACGAGGACCGGCTGCAGCACGCCACGCTGGCGCAGCGACTCGGCCAGGCCGGCGAGCGTCGCCTCATCGAAGCGCCGGCGCGGCTGGCGGGGATTCGGTGTGATGAGGTCGACGGGGATGTCGCGGAGGTGGACGTCGTCCTCGCCGGGCTCGCCGGAGACCGAGAGGATCGCCGCCAGTCCACGCCCCATGCCGCGGCCGGCGCTCATGGCAAGCTCCTCGCGCATGGCGTCAGGGCGGGCCACGACACATACGGGCGCCGCCCGCCACACCTAGATTCAGCCACGGGCGGCGACCTCCTTCGCCAGCTCGAAATATGCGTCCGCGCCAGGACAGTGCGGATCGTGATGGATCACGGCGCGACCGAAGCTCGGCGCTTCGCCCACGCGCACGTTGCGCGGGATGACGGTGTCGAACACCAGCGACGGGAAATGTTGGCGGACCTCGCGCTCGACATCGCGAGCGAGCCGCGTGCGGCCGTCGTGCATGGTCAACAACATCCCGGCGATGGTCAGCCGCGGATTGAGGCGCTGCTGGATGAGACCGAGGGTGTCGAGCAGGCCCGCGAGCCCCTCGAGCGCGAAGTACTCCGTCTGCACGGGCACGATGACACGGTCGGCGGCGACCAGCGCGTTGACGGTCAGCGGACCCAGCGACGGCGGGCAGTCGAGCAACGAGAACGCGAAGCGCTCGCGCACGTCGCCGAGCGCCTCGCGCAGGCGGGCCTCGGACCCTGGCAGCCGGGGCAACTCGACGTTGGCGCCGGCGAGATCCGGGCCCGCGGGAACGAGCGACAGGCGCTCGACGTCGGTCGGCCGCAGCGCCTCGTCGAGCGTCGCCTCGCGCGCGAGGACCTCGTAGATGCCGGGCCGCAGGTCCTTGGCCAGGCCCAGGCCAACAGTCGCGTTCGCCTGCGGATCGATGTCGATCAGCAGCGTCTCGTAGCCCGCCTCGGCGATGCACGCGGCGACGTTGACCGCCGTGGTCGTCTTCCCGACGCCGCCCTTCTGGTTCGCGATGGCGTAGACCGAGCCCACGGGGCGGACGGTAGCGGGCGTCGCGGTCGGGTCGTGTGCGATTCGTTGCCGAACGAACCGTCGACTTCAGCCCGAGAGTGGCCGTTTGCGGGCCATTCCTGCACGTCGAGGATATCCAGGGGGCGTTGGGCGAACCTTCGAGTAGAGGTAGAGCATCCGTCGGTCCGCTGCCGGAAACGGCTTCACCGGGATCACGCCGCCGATTCGGAGCCCCAGATACTCCGCAGCAGCGGCGCCCGCGCGCTCCTCAGCCACGTCCGGGCGCCCTTTCCAGGCGACAAGCGACCCCCCGATCCGCAGGATCGGGGCCGCGTACTCGACGAGCACGGCGAGTGGAGCGACCGCGCGCACGCAGACGAGGTCGAGGTCGCGCACGGGCCAGTCCTCCACACGCGCGCACGCGACCTCCGCATTGCCCACGCCGACCGCCGCAATCGCCCGCTCGAGGAACCCGCACTTGCGCGACGCGCTCTCGACAAGGCTCACGCGCGCCTCGGACAGCGCGACCGCAAGCGGCAGCCCGGGAAACCCCGCCCCAGCGCCCACGTCGGCGATCCGCTTCGCCTCGCGGACGACTTCGAGGTCGAGTGCGACGAGCGAGTCCGCGACGTGGACGTCGACCGCCTCATCGGGGTTCTGCACGGTCGTGGGCGCGGTGGGATCGTCGCGGAGGAGCTCGAGCAGCCGGGCGAGGCGATCACGCCGCGAGCGGTCAAGACCGTGGCGGTCGCCGATCTCGTCGAGGCGCTCGCGCCAGCCGCTCACAGCCGGCATCCTGGCGGCCGGCGCGGGCGTAAAACGTGAAACGCTCGCGGGCCGGGTGGGCCGAGCGTAAAACGTGAAACGCTCGCGGCGGGCGTAAAACGTGAAACGCCGGGCTCAGCCGTGCCCGAGCGGAGCGACGACGAGGTGGCGATCGGGCTCGGCGCCCTCAGAGTAGGTCTCGACGTCGCCGCGCTCGCGCAGGTACTCGTGGACGAGCTTGCGCTCGCTCGCGGTCATCGCGTCGAGCGCCACGGGGCGGCGGCCCCGAACGGCCGCCTCGGCGGCGGAGTCGGCCTCCCGGCGCAGCGCCGACGCGCGGCGATCGCGGTAGCCGGCCGCGTCGATAACCACGCGAACGTCCGACGGCTGCCCGCGAAACGCGACTCGCTGGGCCAGGTGCTGGACGGCCTCGATCGTCTGCCCGTGGCGCCCGATGAACAGACCCAGGTCGTCGCCGACGAGCGCGCCCGTCACGGTCTCGCCCTCGCGGCGCACGGCCACCTCGGCGTCGAGGTCCAATTCCTCGACCAGGAGCTCGAGCAGCTCGCGGACGGCGCGCTCGACCTCGGCGGTCATCAGCGCCGGCGCCCCGAGCGCTTCTTCTTCTTGCGCGGAGGCGGAGGCGGAGGGCCGCCCGCGTGTACGCGCGCGCGTTCCTTCTGCTCGACCTCGGGTGCTGCGCCGTTGCCGCCCCCGTCTCGATCCGGTGGATGGCGCAGCCGGTCGAAGAGCCCGCCGTCACCCGGAGGTGGCGGCGCGATCGGCCCGACGGTTCGCCGCACCAGGTACTGCTGCACGCTCGTCCATGTGTTCGTCGTGATCCAGTAGACGAGCAGGCCCGCTGGGAAGTTGATGATGAACGGGATGAAGATGAACGGCAGGGCCAGGAAGATCATCCGCTGGCTGCGGTCCACCGTCGACGGCATCAGCAGGCTCGACAGCAGCTGCGAACTGACGTAGAGCACGACGAGGACGACGAGGACCATCCCGGTCGCCTTGTCGGTGATGTCCGGAATGCCGAGGAAGTGCGCCGCGTGTGAGGCGCCGCACGGGATCGGGTTGGCGTAGTGCTCGGTCCCGGGCCCGTTGATCGACGGGCAGATGTCGCGGCGCAGGTCCTTGCGCAGCATGTAGAACAGCGAGAAGAACACCGGCAACTGCGCGGCGATCGGCAGGCACGAGGAGAACGGGTTGACCTTGTTCTCCTGGTAGAAGCGCATCATCTCCTGGTTGAGGCGCTGCTTGTCGTCGCCGTACTTCTGCTGCAGCTTCTTGATCTCGGGCTGCAGCCGCGCGAGCGCCTGCATCGAGCGGAACTGCTTGACGGTCAGCGGGACGAGCGCGGCACGAACGACGAACGTCAGGAAGATGATCGACAGGCCCCAACTGAACCCCACGGTGTCGTGGAAGAACTTGAGGATCCCCTCGAAGAAATCGATGAGGGGTTGGAGGACGTTCGCGGAGATGGGCATCTAGAGGCGCGGCGGAGCGCTGCGGACGGGAAACAGGCGCTGCGCCGAGACGGGATCGTAGCCGCCGTGCGACCACGGGTTGCACCGCACGAGCCGCCAGGCGGCCAGGACCAGCCCCCGAACGACGCCAAGCTCGCGGATCGCTTCGACCGCGTAGCGCGAGCACGTGGGCTCGTACTTGCACCGCCGTCCGAGCAGCGGCGAGACGAGGCGCTGGTAGGCGAGGATGGGCGCGACGGCCGCCCGGCGGGCAAGCGCGCTCACGTGTCGGCCTCGGACGGACCGACCTTGGCGACGAGCTCCTCGAGCGCGCGCTCGACGCCGGCGAGCCCCTCGCGGTCGGCCAGGTCGCCGACGTCCGGTCGCGCCACCACGACGACGTCGTGACCCGGGGGCAGCCGATCGGCCAGCACGCCGAACGCCTCGCGCAGCAGTCGCTTCACGCGGTTGCGCTCGACCGCGCCCCCGACCTTGCGCGAGACGGAGAGGCCCACGCGCGGCTGGTCGTCGCCCGCGCGCGGGAACGTGTAGAGGACGAGGAACCGGTTCGCGTGGGAGCGCCCCTGGCGGTAGACGCGCTCGAACTCCGCGCTGCGCGAGAGGCGGCCCCGCTTGGCTCGGCGGACGGCCATCCGTCTCCCGGGCTCAGACGGTGAGGCGCTTGCGGCCCTTGTGGCGGCGGCGCTTCAGCGTGACGCGCCCCGCGCGCGTCGCCATCCGGGCCCGGAACCCGTGGGTGCGGGCGCGCTTGCGCTTCTTCGGCTGGTAGGTCCGCTTCATGGGCGGCCGAGGATACCGCGCGCGCTCATCCACACACCGTCCACAGCGCTCCCCAGACGGTCGCCGGACGTTTTCCGCGCTCTGTGCGGGGAGGGCTCCCGATGCCGCGACGAGCGCGGAGGGACCGAGGTACGCTCCGCGCTTCCCGGAGCCCGCCGCGAGAGCGGATGGCGCCCGCCTCGTCAGATCCTGGACGTCCCCGAGGGAGGAGTCGACGACCCCTGCCGTGATGCAGGAGCTCGATCATGCCTGGCAGCGCATCGCCGCCGAGATGCGGCGAGCCGTTACCGACTCGACGTACGCGATCTGGCTCGAGCCACTGCGGCCGGTCGACCTTGACCCCCGGCGCCTGGTGGTCGCGGCGCCGGACGAGCTGCGCACGTGGGTGGCCGACCGCTATGGCCCACTCCTCGAACGCGTCGCGCGCCATGTCCTCGACGCCGCCGTGCGCGTCGAGGTCGTCGCCCCGGATGCCATCCCCGACCCGGCGCGGCCGGCGGCCACGCCCGATGTCGCAGCGGCCCCCGACACCCGCGAGTTGCCCGACCCGCCGTTCAACCCGAAGCTGACGTTCGACCAGTTCGTCATCGGCGACTCCAACCGCTTCGCCCACGCGGCGGCGCTGGCCGTCGCCGAGATGCCGGGCCAGGCCTACAACCCGCTCTACATCTGCGGCCCGCCCGGCCTCGGGAAGACGCACCTGCTCCACGCCGTCGGCAACTACGTCGGGTCCTTCGGCGGCGGCCTCACGGTGCGCTACACGACGGTCGAGTCGTTCACCAGCGAGTTCGTCGCCGCGCTGCACGGCGGGTCGATCGACGCCTTCAAGGCGCGCTTCCGCCACAACGACGTCCTCCTGATCGACGACGTCCAGTTCCTCGCCGCCAAGGCGCGGACCGAGGAGGAGTTCTTCCACACGTTCAACGCCCTCTACGACAGCGGCAGCCAACTCGTGCTCACCTCCGACCGGCCCCCGCGCGACCTCCTCGCGCTCGAGGACCGCCTGCGCGAGCGCTTCTCCTCGGGGCTGGTCTGCGAGGTGCGCCCGCCCGACGCCACGACGCGGCTGACCATCCTCCGCAAGCGCGCCGCGCACGACGGGATCGCGCCCGAGGACGCCGGCGCGCTCGACGTCATCGCCGAGCGCATCACCGACAACGTCCGCGCCCTCGAGGGCGCGCTCATCCGCGTGGTCGCCTTCGCCTCGCTGACCAGCCGCCCGGTGACCGCCGCCCTGGCCGCGGAGGTGCTCGACGCGCTCGACCCGCGGCCGCGGCAGGTGCGCCGCTCGATCGACGAGGTGATGGCGGCCACCTGCGAGGCGTTCGGCGTCACGCGCGACGAGCTCGTCTCGAGCAGCCGGGCGCAGCGCCTCACCTGGCCGCGCCAGGTGGCCATGTACCTCGCGCGCGAGCTGACCGACCAGACGCTGCCGGCGATCGGCCGGGCCTTCGGCAACCGCGACCACACGACCGTCATGCACGCCTGCCGGCGTACGGCCCAGCGGATGGCCGACGACGCCGGCGCGTACGAGACGGTCCGGGCCTTGACCGAGCGCCTGCACGCCCGGCGTGACGACCGGCGCGCATGACACACTCACACGTCCCCCACAGGCCGTCGCACCGCAGATTCCCGAGCGCCACCGCATGATCCGCCCCGCCGTCCACATGTCCACAGCCCCTATGACTCCTGCTCTCCAGAGAAGGCTTTTGTCGTGAAGATCTCCTGCTCGAGCTCCGACCTGCTGGCTCACCTGCAGACCGTCGCTCGCGTCGCGTCGACCCGCAGCGCCGTCCAGGCCCTGTCCGGCGTCCAGATGGCCGCGCAGGAGGGCGGCGTCGAGCTGCGGGCGACCGACATGGAGGTGGGCCTGCGCGTTCCGCTGCAGGCCGAGGTCACCCGGCCGGGCGTCGCTGTGCTGCCCGGGCGGCTGACGCTCGACGTCGTGCGCGCGCTGCCGGCCGCCGACGTGACACTCGAGCTGCGCCCCACCGAGGGCGACGTCGAGATCAGGTCGGGCTCGGCGACCTTCCACATCCGCACGCTGCGCGCCGAGGACTTCCCGCCTCTGCCCGAGCCGGGTGGCGATGCGGTGGTCGAGGTGCCCGCGCAGGCGTTCGTCGAGACCGTGCAGCGGGTCGCGCGCTCGGCGTCGCGTGACGAGACGCGGCCGATCCTCACCGGCATCCTGGTCTCGGCCTCGGGCCAGGAGCTGCGCATGGTGGCGACCGACTCGTACCGGCTCTCGGTCAAGGAGACGACGCTGGACAAGCCGCTGGACGGCTCGTTCGAGGCCAACGTGCCGGCGCGCGCGCTGCAGGAGCTCGCGCGCATCGCGCAGGCGACCGAGGCGGAATCGCTGTCGGTCGGCGTGCGGGCCAACCAGGTCGTCTTCGACGTCGGCGGCGCCGTGCTGTCCTCGCGGCTGATCGACGGTCAATTCCCGAACTACCGCCAGCTGCTGCCCGACAACTACGAGCACGAGCTGCGGCTCTCGAGCGGCGAGCTGACCGAGGTGGTGCGCCGCATGTCGATGCTCGCGCAGAAGAACGCGCCGCTGCGGCTGTCGTTCCGCGAGGGAGAGGTCACCGTGTCCGCCCAGACCCCAGACGTCGGTGACGCCTCGGAGGCCTTGCCGGTGCCCTTCCAGGGTGAGCCGTTCGAGATCGGCTTCAACCCCGAGTTCCTGCGCGACGGCCTGGAGAGCGTCGACACCGGCGACCTCGTGCTCAAGCTCATCTCTCCGCTGCGCCCGGGGCTGATCGAGTCAGCCGACGGAACGGGGTTCCTGTATCTGATCATGCCGATCCGGCTCAACGTGTGAGCGGGCGATGGTCGTCACGCGCGTCCGCCTGCGCGACTTCCGCGGCTACGCGAGCGCCGACGTCGCGCTCGGGCCGGAGCTGACCGTCGTCCACGGCCGCAACGGCGCCGGCAAGACGAACCTGCTCGAGGGGCTGTACTTCGGCCTGACCGGGCGATCGTGCCGCACGGCCAACGAGCGCGAGGTCGTGCGCTTCGGCGAGGCTGTCGCTCGAGTCGAGGTCGAGGTCGCCGGCGACGACGGGCCGCACACCCTGGTCGTCGGGTTCCAGCCCGGCGAACCGAAGCGGCTGCGGGCCGACGGCGCCCCGGTCGAGCGCCTCGACGTCGCCACGCGGCCGCTCGTGTCGGTGTTCCTGCCCGATCGCCTCGAGCTCGTGAAGGGCGCGCCGGCGCTGCGACGGGCGCACCTCGACCAGGTCGTCGCGGCGGCGTGGCCGGCGCGCGCCGGCACCCGGCGCGCCTACACGCAGGCGCTCGCGCAGCGCAACGCGCTGCTCGCCCGGGTGCGCGCCGGGCGGGCCTCGCGCGTCTCGCTGCCGGCCTGGGATGCCGAGCTCGCGCGCCACGGCATCGTCTTGCGCGACGATCGCGCCGCGGCTGTCGACCTCATCGCCGAGCGGTTCGCCGAGCTGGCGGGCGACCTCGGCCTGGCCGGCGCCGGCGAGGTGCGCTACCGGCCCCGCTCCTCGGCCGCCACCGCGGAAGAGCTGGCCGGCGAGCTGGCCGAGCGCACCGACGCCGACCTCGAGCGCGGCTTCACCGGGCACGGGCCGCACCGCGACGACCTGGCGCTGCGCCGCGACGGGCGCGAGCTGCGCTCGTACGGCTCGCAGGGCGAGCAGCGCCTCGCCCTGCTCGCCCTGCTGCTGGCCGAGCGCGAGGCGCTGGCCGAGGCCCGCGGCCGGATCCCGCTGGTGCTCCTCGACGACGTGATGAGCGAGCTCGACGCCGAGCGGCGCGGGCGCCTGGTCGAGCGGCTCGGGCGGGGCGGGCAGGTAGTCATCACGACCACGGACCTCGCGCACGTCCCGGGCGCAGGAGAAGCGGGCCTGGCCCGGGTTGCCGTCGCCGACGGCGCGGTCATCCAGGAGGCGGTGGCGGCGTGAGGCGGTCGGCGCCGCGCCCTCTCGCCGGCGCGGTTGAGGCGCTCGCCGCCGGCCTGCAGCCCGCGACCGCGCTGGGGGCCGTGCAGCGCGTGTGGCGCGAGGTGGCCGGGGACGCGATCGCCGCCGAGGCGCAACCCATCGGCGAGCGTCGCGGCGTGGTGACGATCGGCTGCCGGTCGGCGGTCTGGGCGCAGGAGCTCGACCTGATGGGCGCCGACCTCGTCGCCCGGCTCAACGCCGCGATCGGAGAGGAGGTGGTGCGGTCGCTGCGCTGCGTGGCGACCGGAGCCTGAGCGGCGCGCCCCAGACGTATGTCTGCTGACGCAGGTTTTTTGCGATTTGCAGCGTTTTCGTGGCAGTTGGCAGGGGGTTTCCGGGGGTGGGGTTGCTAGACTGGTGGCAATCGGTTTTCTCGCCCCGGCAACGCATCACCGCCAAGCATGCCGGGGCGTTCTCACGTCATCGGAGGTCACTTGGCCACGGACAACGGCAAGCCCGGCGAGCGCAGCTACGACGCCCAGGACATCACCGTCCTCGAGGGCCTCGAGGCCGTGCGCAAGCGCCCCGGCATGTACATCGGCTCGACGGGCGTCCGTGGCCTGCACCACCTCGTCTGGGAGGTCGTCGACAACTCGGTCGACGAGGCGCTGGCCGGGCACTGCTCGCAGGTCGACGTCACGGTGCATCCGGACGGGCGCGTCACCGTGCGTGACGACGGCCGCGGCATCCCGGTCGCGATGATGGCCAAGGAGAAGAAGCCCGCCGTCGAGGTCGTGCTCACGGTCCTTCACGCCGGCGGCAAGTTCGGCGACGGCGGCGGCTACAAGGTCTCCGGCGGCCTGCACGGCGTCGGCGTCTCGGTGGTCAACGCGCTGTCCGAGCACCTGACCGTCGAGGTGCGGCGCGACGGCCATGTGTGGACGCAGGAGTACATGCGCGGGACGCCACTGACCGAGCTCAGCAAGGGCGAGAAGGCGCGCGAGACCGGGACGACGATCACGTTCCTGCCCGATGCCGAGATCTTCGAGACGCTGGACTACGACTGGGCCACGCTCGAGCAGCGACTGCGCGAGACCGCCTACCTCACCAAGGGGTTGAAGATCACGCTGACCGACGAGCGCGGCGAGGGCCGGCGCGTCGAGTTCCACTACGAGGGCGGCATCAGGGACTTCGTCACCTACCTCAACCAGAACAAGGACCCGATCGGCAGGAAAGTCGTCTACTTCGAGACCGAGGGCGAGGAGGGGGCCGTCGAGGTGGCGATGCAGTGGAACTCCTCTTACCAGGAGTCGATCTTCTCGTTCGCCAACAACATCAACACACATGAGGGCGGGTCGCACCTCTCGGGGTTCCGCTCGGCGCTGACCAGCACGCTCAACCGGTTCGCGCGCGAGCGCGGCGAGCTCAAGGAGAAGGACGAGAACCTCTCGGGCGAGGACGTGCGCGAGGGGCTGACGGCGATCGTCTCGGTCAAGCTTGCCGACCCGCAGTTCGAGGGCCAGACCAAGACGAAGCTCGGGAACCCCGGCATGGCGGGCTTCGTGCAGAACATCGTCAACCAGGGGCTGGCCGAGTTCCTCGAGGAGAACCACACCGAGGGCCGGGCGATCGTCCGCAAGGCGGTCCAGGCCGCGCAGGCACGCACGGCGGCGCGCAAGGCGCGCGACCTGACGCGGCGCAAGAGCGCGCTGGAGAACACGGCGCTCCCAGGCAAGCTCGCCGACTGTTCCGTGCGCGACCCGTCGCTGAGTGAGTTGTTCGTCGTCGAGGGCGACTCCGCCGGCGGCTCGGCCAAGCAGGGGCGCGACCGCAGCACCCAGGCGGTCCTGCCGCTGCGCGGCAAGATCCTCAACGTCGAGAAGGCGCGCATCGACAAGGTCCTGCAGAACAACGAGATCCAGGCGCTCATCACGGCGGTGGGCACGGGCGTGCGCGACGAGTTCGACATCGAAAAGGCGCGCTACCACAAGGTGATCCTCATGACGGACGCCGACGTCGACGGCGCGCACATCCGCACGCTGGTCTTGACGCTGCTGTTCCGCGAGATGCGCGACCTGATCGAGGCCGGGTACGTCTACATCGCCAAGCCGCCGCTGTACAAGCTCTCGCACGGCAAGAACGACCGCTACATCGAGCATGAGGCCGAGCTCGAGGAGGTCCTCCTGGGCGACAAGCTCGAGCGCTTCCGGGTCCTCGACCGCGACGGCAAGCAGTTCAAGCTCACCGAGAACCGGTGGCAGCGCTTCACGCGGCTGCTCAAGCAGTACGAAGGGTGGGCATCCGCGCTGCGGGCGCTCCACGGCCACGACGCGGTGATGTTCCTCGAGGAGTCGGCGCTGCTCGACGAGGGCGTCGACGAGCCCGACGCCGCGATCGAGCTGCTCAACCGCCAGGGGATGGAGGGCGAGCCGTTCGAGACGCACGTGCTCGGGGCGGACGCCGACCGCATCGTCGTGCGCGCGGTCGAGACCAAGACGGGCCTGGCGCGCACGCACCGCCTGCGCCGCTCGCTGTTCGCCTCCGAGGAGTACCGCTCGCTCGTGCGCGTGCACGCGCAGCTCGTCGAGCTGGCCGGCACCCCGCCGTTCACCGTCTCGCTCAAGGAGGACGACCGCGAGGACGCGCTGTCGTTCGAGGCGCTGCGCAGCGCGGTGCTCACGGTCGCGCAGAAGGGCGTCAAGCTCACGCGCTTCAAGGGGCTGGGCGAGATGAACGCCGAGCAGCTGCGCGAGACGACGATGGATCCGGGCTCGCGGACGCTGCAGCGCGTCAACGTCGACGACGGCGTCGCGGCGTCCGAGCTGTTCTCGATGCTCATGGGGGACCAGGTCGAGCCGCGGCGCGAGTTCATCGAGGACAACGCACGCCTCGTGGCCAACCTCGACGTGTAGGGAGGAGGTGGAGTAGATGGCCGGCACCGACGTCATCGGCGGGGGGAACATCGAGCCCCGCGCGCTCGAGGACGAGATGCGCACCGCGTATCTCGACTACGCCATGTCGGTCATCGTCGGGCGCGCACTGCCCGACGTCCGCGACGGCCTGAAGCCCGTCCACCGCCGCGTCCTGTACGGCATGAGCGAGCTGGGGCTGCAGCCCGGCCGCAGCTACAGCAAGTGCGCCAAGATCGTCGGGGAAGTCATGGGCAACTACCACCCCCATGGCGACCAGGCCATCTACGACACGCTCGTCCGGATGGCGCAGCCGTTCTCGATGCGCGAGATGCTCGTCGACGGCCAGGGGAACTTCGGATCGGTCGATGACGATCCCGCGGCGGCGATGCGCTACACAGAGGCGCGGCTGTCGCGCATCGCGGTCGAGATGCTGCGCGACCTCGACATGGACACCGTCGACTTCGCGCCGAACTACGACGGGTCGCGCAACGAGCCGCTGGTCCTGCCCGCGCGGTTCCCCAACCTGCTCGTCAACGGCGCCAGCGGGATCGCGGTGGGCATGGCGACGAACATCCCGCCGCACAACCTGCGCGAGACGATCGACGCGGTCGTCGCGTACATCGACGATCCCGACATCGACGTCGCCGGGCTCATGAAGCACATGAAGGGCCCGGACTTCCCGACCGGCGGGATCATCCTCGGCTACTCGGGCATCCGCGACGCCTACGAGACCGGGCGCGGGCGCGTGCGCGTGCGCGCGAAGGTGGGCGTCGAGCCGATCGGCCAGGGCAAGGAGGCGCTGATCGTCACCGAGCTCCCCTACATGGTCAAGAAGGGCGGTGACGGCGGGCTCATCCAGAAGATCGCCGACCTCGTGCGCGACAAGCGCATCCCGGAGATCTCGGACCTGCGCGACGAGTCCGACCGCCGCGGTATGCGGCTGGTGATCGAGCTCAAGCGCGACGCGATCCCCAAGGTCGTGCTCAACAAGCTCTACAAGCACACGCCGATGCAGTCGACGTTCGGCGTGAACATGGTCGCGCTCGTCGACGGCGTGCCGCGAACGCTCGGGCTGCGGCAGGTCATCCACAACTACGTCCAGCATCAGCGCGAGGTCGTCGTCCGCCGCTCCAAGTACGAGCTCGCCGAGCTCGAGCGCCGCGTCCACGTGCTCGAGGGCCTGCTCATCGCGCTGGCCAACCTCGACGAGGTCATCGCGCTGATCCGCGCCTCGCGCGACCGTGCGACGGCGCGCACGGGGCTCGTCGATCGCTTCGAGCTGACCGGCGTGCAGGCCGAGGCCATCCTCCAGCTGCGCCTCTCGCAGCTGACCGCGCTCGAGGTCGACGAGCTGCGCAAGGAGCACGCCGACAAGCTCGAGCGCATCGGCGAGCTGCGCGAGCTGCTCGGCGACGAGGAGAAGGTGTTCGGCCTCATCAAGGAGGAGATGCTCGAGATCTCCGAGCGCTTCGCCAACGAGCGGCGGACGATGATCACGTTCGCCGAGGACGAGCTCGACATCGAGGATCTGATCGCCGACCAGCAGATGGTCATCACGATCACGAAGTCGGGTTACATCAAGCGGCTGCCGCTCGACACCTACCGCGCACAGCACCGCGGCGGGCGCGGCGTGACCGGGATGGACATGAAGGAGGGCGACTACATCGAGCACCTCTTCGTGTGCTCGACGCACGACTACCTGCTCTTCTTCTCCAACCGCGGCAAGGTCTACCGCTCGAAGGTGTACGAGCTGCCCGAGGCGGGCCGGACGGCCAAGGGCCGCTTCCTGGGCAACGTCCTCCCCCTGCGCGACAGCGAGCGCATCCAGGCGGTGCAGGCCACGCGCGACTTCAACGAGGGCAAGTACCTCGTGTTCGCCACCCGGCGCGGGGTGGTCAAGAAGACCGAGTTCCGGGCCTACAACACGCCGATCAAGGCCGACGGCATCATCGCCATCAACATCCGCGACGACGACGAGCTCGTCGCCGTGCGGCGGACGAGCGGCGACGACGAGGTGCTGATGGTCTCGCGCGCCGGCCAGGCGGTGCGCTTCTCCGAGGACGTCGTGCGGCCGATGGGGCGCGACACGTCCGGTGTGCGCGGCATGGACCTGGCCGGGCCCGACGACGCGGTGCTCGCCATGGACGTCGCGCGCGACGACCAGGAACTGCTCGTCGTCACGGAGAACGGCTACGGCAAGCGCACGTCGGTCGCCGAGTACCGCAAGACCAACCGCGGCACCAAGGGTGTTGGGACGATCAAGCTCACCGAGCGCAAGGGCGCGCTGGCCGGCGCGCTGGTCGTGCGTGAGCACGAGGAGCTGGTGTTCATCTCGGAGAACGGGATGGTCCAGCGCACCGGCGTGCGCGGGATCTCGCGCTACGGGCGCCTCTCGCAGGGCGTGCGGCTCATGAACGTCAAGGGCGACGACCGCGTCTCTGCGGTCGCCCTCATCGTCGAGTCCGACGAGGAGGAGGCGATCTCGAACGAGGTGGCGGCCGGCGTGGCGACCGACGGGCCGGTGGAGATCAGCGCCGACGGCGTGGTCGACCAGCCGGCCTCCCTCGAGGATCGCGCCCTCGAGCCCGAGGAGGCGCTGGATCCCGAGGCGGCCGCGGCGGCCGCCGACGAGGTTCCCGGCGAGCCCGAGGAGGTCGACCTCGACGACGTCGACGGGCCGCCCACGCCGGGCGCCTGAGGCTTGAGTCTCGCGCCGCCCTGCGCGACGATGACGAGGTGGTCGTCACGGTTCCGCTTCCCGCCGCGCGGCGCCTGACGGTCGCGCGAAGCGCAGGGACGTTCCGGTGGGTGCTGTGGAAGGAGGACCTGCGCGTGCCTCCGGATTGGGCCGACCCTCCCGGCGGCGCGGGGGTGCGCGAGCCGCGGCGTCCGATCCTGCCGCGGCGCGGCGGGGCGGTCGCGCTGCCGCTGGAGTGACATGGGCGAGCCCGGGCGGCAGGGGGTCGACGCGGTGCGCGAGTTGCTCGACCGCAAGCGCGTCAGCTACGAGGTCGTCGAGCACGACGAGACCTTCCGCGCGCTCGACGAGGCCCAGGCCGCGGGCGTCGAGCCGCGGGAGGCCGCGAAGACCGTCGCCCTGCGCGACCACGACGCCTACGTCCTCGCCGTCGTGCCCGCGAACCGCCGGCTCGACGTTTCCCGCGCGCGCACGCTCTTGGGCGCCTCGCGCCACCTGCGGCTGGCGACCGAGGAGGAGCTTGCCCGCGACTTCCCGGAGTTCGAGGTCGGCGCGCTGCCGCCACTCGCGCCGCACGCCACGCCAGAGATCGTCGACGTCCACCTGCTCTACCGCGAGCGGATCCTCTGCTCGGCAGGCGACCACCGCCACGCCGTGCGCCTCGACCCCCGCGACCTGCTGCGCGTGTGCGAGCCGCGCGTCGGGGACGTCT
This sequence comes from Actinomycetota bacterium, assembly GCA_005888335.1. Next base: position 4,542 of record VAWY01000055.1, on the reverse strand, counting down.
GCGAGCACGAGGAGGGCGCCAGCCCGTTCCACGACCTGCCCAAGATCTGACGCGCGCGAGCGTGGCCGCTCAGCGGTCGAGGTCGACGCGGATCGTCAGCTGCTGCGTCCCGACGAGCCGCAGCATCGAGTCGTTGATCGGGCGGCCCAGCCAGCGCATGCGGGTCTCGGGATCGTCGTCGGTCAGGATGCGGGCGGTGCCGGCGCGCCAGCGGCCGCGGGCCTTGACGCGCACGCGTGGATCGGCCTGGATGTTCTTGACGTAGTCGGCGGCGTAGCCGTGCTCGGTCACGATCCAGAACGCGTCGCCGCGCAGGCCGTCGCCGAGCGGGACGCGCCGCGGCAGACCCGTGCGCCGGCCGCGCGTCTCCAGCAGCGCCCAGCCGGGCAGTCGGGCGCGCTCGAGCAGCGGTCGGACGAGCGGGTTGACGAGCCGAACCGTGGCGAACCTGCTCAGCCGGCGCTTGAGGCGGCGGTCGGCGCTCATGGACCGGCGACTACCCCATGAATCGTCACGCGCATTCGCTACTCTGCGCGTACCAGAGAAAGGAGGTGGTCCGTATCGACAGTTCTAGTTCTTGCGGGACCCTGGAGGTGACCGGCCGCTAGGTCGGAAATTGGCTGGAGCCGCTTGGCGGAATCCAACCCGGGCCACCGTCGGAACGGCATGCCGGAGCTGGTCCCCCCCGGCGCGCGCCACATGAGCGCGCAACGTTGCCGCCGATTCTCATCCAGTCCCAGTGGCACGCGAAGGGCGCCGTGGATCACGGCGCCCTTCGTCGTTTCAGGCCGCGCCCTCAGGCCGCCTGCGGGAGGTACTGCCGCCAGGCCGTCGGGATCGTCGGGCTGGCGACGTGGATGAAGACCTCGGGCCGCGGCGTGCGTGGCGTCTTGCGCAGGTGCATGCCCGCCTGGCGCGGGAGGTTGTCCCCCTTGCGCCGGTTGCAGGGTGCGCAGGAAGCGACGATGTTCTCCCAACTCGACGGCCCGCCCTTCGACCGGGGAATGACGTGGTCGACGGTGAGGTTCGAGCGCGCGCCGCAGTACTGGCACGTCCAGCCGTCGCGCGCGAAGACAGCACGGCGCGTGATGCGCCGCTTGTGGGTGTCGCGCGGCACCGGGACATAGGCGACCAGCCGGATGACCACCGGCCGCGGCATCGTCGTCGACTCGGCGTGCAAGTCCCACGTCGCCCGCTCGAGCAGCTCGGCCTTCTCCTTGAGCAAAAGGACGACCGCGCGGCGCACCGAGCAGACGTTGATCGGCTCGAAGGTCGCATTGAGGACGAGCACCCGACCCCCACGATCACGCCCACGCCGCCGGTGCTCGTCGAGCGACGTGGACGATACTGGGCCTGGCGGGGTTACCTGCATGGCGCTTGAAGCGGAGCATAGCGGCGAATCCGGTGGATCTATGCGGCTGCGGGGTACGAGCCGAGCGTCCTGACCTCCTCGCAATGGGCGCTCAAACCGCGCACCGCGTCGGCCACCGGACGGTCGCTGTGGCGGCCCTCGAGGTCGACGAAGAACATGTAGCGACCGAGCCCCTGCTTGCGCGGTCGCGACTCGATCTTCGTCAGATTCACGCCCCGAAACGCGAACTCGGACAGGCAGCGCACCAGCCAGCCCGGCTCCTGCGCGCCGACGCCCCAGAACACGAGCGACGTCTTCCAGGGACCGTGCGAGGCGGGCGGCTCGGCGTCCGCGCGCGCGAGCCAGACGAAGCGCGTCTCGTTGTCGGCGACGTCCTCGACGCCGGCGCGCAGGATCTCGCAGCCGTAGAGCTCGGCGGCGACGCGCGTGCCGAGCGCGGCCCATGCGCGCTCCGGGGTCTCGGCGACGCGGCGGACCGCCTCCGCCGTCGAGGCCGCCGAGAGCACCTCGGCGCCGGGCAGGCGCTCGCGGATGAAGCGCGCGCACTGCGCGTTGGCCTGCGGGTGCGAGACGACCGCCTCGATCTCGTCGAGCTCGAGGTGGCGTGCGGCGATCAGGCAGTGGCGGACCGGGAGGACGGCCTCGCCGACGATCACCACGTCGCGCGTCTCAACGGCGAGTGCGTCGAGCGTCGCGTTGACCGAGCCCTCCAGCGAGTTCTCGATCGGGACGAGCGCGCGCTCGGCCGACCGCTCGTGGACGGCCATCACCGCGTCGTAGACCGTCGGCATCGCGACGGGCTCGAGGGCGTCGAGCCGGCTGGCGCGCAGCGCCTCCTCGCTGAACGTCCCCGGCGGCCCGAGGAAGGCGACCCTCAACGGGGTGCTTCCTGCACCTCGCCGGCGAGCGCGAGCCGCACCGCTTCGGCCTCCTCGGGCGACAGCTCCAGCTCGGCCTGACCGTCGCGGACCTGCTTGGCGTACAGGCGGGCCTGGTCGCGGTGGTGGATCGAGGACAGGACGATGCCCGACCGCGTGGCGTCGAGCAGGGCGATCGACGTCGACTGGCGCCCGGACATCTCGTTGTACGCGTCGTAGCGCAGCAGTCCGCGGTAGGCGATCGCGCCGTCGAGGCGCTCCTCGGCGGCCGCCAGGCGCCCGTCGAGGCGCGCGCCGACCTCCTCGATCCAGTCGCGCAGGGCCTCGAAGCCCTCGGTCAGCTCGGCGCCGTGGGTCACGAGGTCGCGCTCGCCGTGGCCGCCGAGGATCACGCGCTGCGCGGCGCGCAGGTGCCGCAGGCGGACAAGGGCGACGGTGCCGGCGACGAGCGCGGCGAGGGCGAGCGCGACGGCGGCGAGGGCGACGATGCCGGTGGTCGTCGTCAGGTCGTCCACGGCCGGGGAGGATAGAACGGGACCTCGGCGATGGCGCCCGCCCGGCGGCCGCTCCTAGCGGGTGAACAGCGCCGGGTACTCCTGGCTGTTGTTGTCGGTCTTCTTCTCCCCGCGGACCGGCGCGACGGCGACGGTGATCGTGACGGGGGTGCCGACCGGCGGGCGCTTGCGCATCGAGACGTTGGTCTGGATGGTCTGGCCCGGGGTCGTCTGCGGGACGGTCGCCTTGCCGGCTCCGTCGCCGGAGATGCGCACGGTCACGGCGACGTTGCGCTCCGGGTTGTCACCCTGGTTCTGGAAGCGCACCGTGAAGGTCGGGTTGGCCGAGGCGGGGATGCGGTTGACCGTTCCGGGCTGCAGCGTCGTGGGGCCGACCGCGACCGACACGAGCCCGTGGCCGTGGGCGCCCGGGGCCGGCGTGCCAGTCGACGTGGTGCCCTGCGCGCCGAGTCGGTCGGCGACCGTGGTCGGGTCCAGCCAGCCCAGGTTCGGCAGGAAGCGGCTGACGGCGGCGGTCTGGCCCACGACGTCGTTCGCGTCGAGCGTCTCCTTGATGAGCGGCGCGACGCGCTGCGACCAGATCACGTCCGAGGCCAGGAACGGCTGCATCTGGCCGGCGATCTGGTTGACCGCGGTGTCGGCCGCCGGCCCGCTCCCCAGCGCGGCGCGGATCTTGTCGGCGATCTTGCCCAGCGCGCCGGCGCGCAGGTCGAGCGCGAGCTCGACGTCGCGGTGCGCCTCGGCCATCTGGCCGGGGACGCTGATCTGCCGCGCGCGCTTGGCCTGGTCCTCGGCCGCCGCCCGGTAGTCGTTGATCTGCGACTCGACGTTGACGGCCGAGCTGCGCCCCGCCGATCCGAGCAGCTGGAAGAACGGCCGCGCGACCTGCGTGTCGGACTCGCGTGCCAAAGAGGCGACAGCGGTGTTGTAGTCGCGCAGCGAGTTCTTCTTGGCCGACGTCGCGCAGCCCTTGATCCCGAAGAAGAGCAGGATGAGCACGAGCACCACGCCGCCCAGCCCGGCGGCGCGCCGGACGAGCAGTTGCTGGGGGTCCGGCGCCCGCGACCCAGCGGCCGGCGAAGGGGCCGGGCGCCGCGCCCGCGGGGTGCGGACCGTTCGTGTACGGGGCTCATCGCCCTCGTCGAAGAACGACAGAGGTACGCTCCTTGCAGGGGAAAGCGAACCCAGAGCATGACATGGCCATCGGTTGGCCCGCCTCCCTGCAAGTTCGCCGCCAACCGCGGGACTCCTTCCATCCCCACCGAACGGCGCATCCGGTGCACCACGCCCAGACCCTGCCTTCCCTGGTCCTAGATCGCTACCGGCTCGTGCGCCGGCTCGGCTCGGGCGGCTTCGGCACGGTGTGGCTCGCCCACGACGAGCGGCTCGACCGTCCGGTCGCCGTCAAGCGCGTGCTCACCGCGGACGCCGAGCAGGCCGAGCGGGCGCGGCGCGAGGCGCTGGTCGCCGCGCGGCTCAGCCACCCGGGGATCGTCGCGCTCTACGAGGCGGGCGCCGACGACACCGCCCGCTACCTGGTCTCCGAGCTCGTGCGCGGCGAGACGCTCGGCGTGCTGGAGGCCGAGGGCGCGCTGAGCGATCTCGACGTCGCCTCGATCGGCGTGTCTCTGGCCGACGCCCTCGCGCACGCGCACGCGCGCGGCGTCGTCCACCGCGACGTCAAGCCCGGCAACGTGATCGTCCCCGAGGCGCGCGAGGAGGGCGGCGCGGCGGCCAAGCTCACCGACTTCGGCATCGCCCGGGTGGTCGGCGACGA
>VAWY01000214.1:6461-12848 GCA_005888335.1 Actinomycetota bacterium | reverse complement strand
ATCGAGGTCCCGCAGGCGATGACGCACCAGTCGGTCGAGGGGTCGGCGGCCGCGGTGCCGGCCGATCTGGTGAGGCTGTCGTGTGGCGTCGAGGCGGCCGAGGACCTCGTCGCCGATCTGCGCCAGGCGCTACAGCGCCTCGACCGCGTCGCCGACGGCGATCTCGCCGTCGGTGAGGACGTCCGCGCGTAGCCCGCCGCGGTGGACGAGGCCGCGCAGGACGCCGAACTCGTCGACGAGGCGCGCGAGGCCGAGGCACGGCTCGCACAGCTCGACGCCCTCGCACTCCACGTCGCCGACGCGGAAGCGCCGGCCGACCAGCCCGTTGAGGTCGACCCCGCGGGTGAGGACGTTGCGGCGGCTCTCGGCGTGCGAGAGCGCGATCCCCGTGTCGTCGCGCAGGCCGGCGAGCGCCTCCTCGGCGATCAGCGTGATGGCGGCGCCGGACTCCGCGCGCTGCGGCGCCAGGTGGTACTCGCCCTCGAGGCCGCGGCCCGCGTACGCGCGCACGCGCTCGACCGGCGCGGGCAGCGCGCCCTGCTTCGCACCGAGCGCGATCGCGGCGACCTCGGCCAGTCCGTGAGTCCGTCGGTTCCGCGTCGGATTTGCGGACGGGTCCACTAGTACAGGGCCGCGGCGAGGCGCCGGCGGGTCTCGCGCGCCAGCGGGTGCTCGACGCCGAGCTGGTCGAGGACGGCGACCACGACCTGGCGGATGTCGTCCTTGCGGCCGTCGGCACTCGGGAGCGCTTCGAGCAGGAGGTCGATGCCGCGCTCCACGTCGCCCGCGTCGAGCGCCGCGAAGGCCTTTGACAAGGTGATCGCAAGGTCGCCAAGGGCTGCTTCGCCGGCGTCCTCGAGGCGCAGGCGCGCCTTGAGCCCCTCGGCCTGGAAGTCGCCCACGACCGGCGCGAGCACGCGCTCGGCCTCGTCGCGCTCGCCGCGCTGCACGAGCATCCGGGCGAGCTGCACCGCGGCCTGGGCCCGGTTGGGCTCGAGCTCGACCGCGCGGCGCAGCGACGCCTCGTCGCCGGCCGCCGCCAGCTGCTCGGCCTCGCTGGGCACGAGCGCGGCGAAGAAGCGCTCGACCACGGCCGGCTGCTGGGCGCCGACGAACTCGCTCACGACGCGGCCGTCGCGGAACGCCTTGACCGCCGGGATCCCCTGGATGCCGAAGGCCTGCGACAGGTACGGGTTGGCGTCCGTGTCGACCTTGGCGAGGTCCAGCTCGCCCTCGTGGCGGGCGGCCTCGCGCTCGAGCAGCGGCGTGAGCTGGCGGCACGGGCCGCACCACTCGGCCCAGAAGTCGACGACGACGGGGACCTCGCGCGAGCGGTCGACGACGCGCGCCTGGAAGTCGTTCTCGGTGACGTCGAAGATGGCCATGCCGTAGAAGATAGGCCCCGCGTGCTGGGTTTCACGGATACCGGCGAGGGCCGTCCCGTCGTGCTGCTGCACGGGCTGACGGCGACCCGCCGCTACGTCGTCATGGGCTCGCGCGCGCTCGAGCGCTCCGGCCACCGCGTGCTGGCCTACGACGCGCGCGGCCACGGCGCCTCGGACCCGGCGCCCAACCCGGCCGCGTACACCTACGCCGACCTCGCGGCTGACCTGCGCGGCCTGCTCGACGAGCGCGGGATCGGGCGCGCCACGCTCGCCGGCGCCTCGATGGGCGCCCACACGCTGCTGCGCTTCGCGCTCGACCATCCCGACCGCGTCGCGGGGATCGTCGTCATCACCCCGGCCTACGAGCCCGACGGCGAGCGCGACCTCGAGCGCTGGGACCGCCTCAGCGACGGCCTGCGCCGCGGCGGCGTCGAGGGGTTCGTCGCGGCGTACGGCGAGCCGCCGGTCCCGCCGCAGTGGCGCGAGACGGTCCTGACGATCCTGCGCCCGACGCCCTGCGCGTCGTTCCGCGCTCGCGCCCGTTCGAGCGCCTCGACGAGCTGGGCGCGCTCGACGTGCCCGCGACGGTCGTCGCCGACCGCGACGAGGCCGACCCGGAGCACCCGTTCGCGGTCGGCGAGGCGTACGCGGCGGCGATCCCGGGCGCCCGGCTGCTCGTCGAGGACCCGGGGGAGAGCCCGCTCGCGTGGTCGGGCAGCCGGCTGTCGAAGATCATCGCCGAGGTGGCGGACCGCGCGTGACAAATCTCACCGTTGATGGTCCCTGTCCGGTGGGCGTAGCGTCGGTTCTGCCCACCTCGCGCCGCGGGGTCCGGAGGAAGGAGGGTTCCTCATGCGGCTGCGTTCACAAAGGCTCGCGCGAGCGGTCGCGCTTGCCACGTCCACCGCGCTCGCGGCGTGCTTGCCGTGGGTCATGGCGACGCCTGCGGACGCCGCGACGTCGGTCTCGTGCACGATGACCATCACGGTCCACTTTTTCCCTGCGCTGCACGCGTCGAGCGACAACTCAGGGCAGTTCGCCGGGGTCGGGACTGCGGACGAGTGCCACGGCACGCTCCGTGGCTCCCCGTACACGGCGTCCGGATCGGTCTCGGAGGGCCGACGCCCTGCGCGTCGTTCCGCGCTCGCGCCCGTTCGAGCGCCTCGACGAGCTGGGCGCGCTCGACGTGCCCGCGACGGTCGTCGCCGACCGCGACGAGGCCGACCCGGAGCACCCGTTCGCGGTCGGCGAGGCGTACGCGGCGGCGATCCCGGGCGCCCGGCTGCTCGTCGAGGACCCGGGGGAGAGCCCGCTCGCCTGGTCGGGCAGCCGGCTGTCGAAGATCATCGCCGCGGTGGCGGCGGAGGCGTAGGGTCGGGCCGATGGCGGGCTACAGCGGCACCCCGCTGACGAAGAAGATCGGTGCCAAGCCCGGCGCGCGGGCGCTGGTGGTCAACGGGCCGCCGGACGCGCCGGAGCTGTTCGCCGACGGCGTGCAGGTCCTCAAACGCGCGGGCGGCGCGCCGCTCGACGCGATCGTCGTGTTCGCCGTCGAGCGGCGCGACCTCGAGCGCCGCCTGCCGCGGCTGCGCGAGCGGCTCGACCCGGCCGGCATGCTCTGGGTCGCCTGGCCCAAGCGGGCGTCGGGTGTGCCGACCGACGTCACCGAGGACGTCATCCGCGACTTCGCCGTCGCGAACACCGACCTCGTCGACGTCAAGGTGATCGCCGTCGACGAGACCTGGTCGGGGCTGAAGCTGATGATCCGAAGGGAGGCGCGATGAGGCGTCGCATACCCGTGCTGCTCGCCGTGCCGGCCGCCGGCGCCGCCCTCGCCGGCTGCGGCTCGTCCGACACGTTCAAGCCCGACGTCGTCGCTCAGGCGGCGGACAAGACGGCCTCGGCCGGGGGCGCCCGGATGGACCTGGTCGAGCAGGTCCAGGGCCAGACGCTGCACGGCAGCGGGTTCATCGACACGAAAGGCCGCAAGGCCAGGCTGCGCCTCACGCTGCCCGGCACGGGTGAGCTGCAGACCATCTACGCCGACCGGATCATCTACCTGCGCTTCCCCAAGAAGCTGGCCGGGCAGATCCCGGGCGCCAAGCAGTGGATCAAGATCGACCTCGAGCGCTTCGGCAAGGCCAAGGGCATCGACTTCAGTGCGCTGGCGGGGTCGGCCGGGAGCGACCCGACCGCCCAGCTCGACCAGCTGCGCGGAGCAGGTGACGTCAAGAAGCTCGGCAAGGAGAAGGTCCGCGGCGTCGAGACCACGCACTTCCGCGCCACGATCGACCTGCGCAAGGCGGCCGAGAAGGCGCCCGCGGCGCAGCGAGCCGCGGCGCGGCGCAGCATCGAGAACGTCATCAGGCTCACGGGCCAGGCCACGGTCCCCGTGGAGATCTGGATCGACGACGCGGGCCGCCTACGGCGCGAGAAGGCCACGCAGAGGGTCAAGGGCCAGTCGTTGACGACGACGGTCGACCTCTACGACTTCGGCGCGAGCGAGCCGGTCACGCCGCCGCCCGCCTCGAAGACGAGCGACATCACCGAGCTCGCCGGCTCGGCGGGCGGCTAGTGCTGCGTCACCTGACGCGGCACTAGCCCAGGACGACCTCGGCGACGCGGCGCAGCGTCGTCGCGTCGCCGGAGACGAGCAGCGTCGTGACGAGCGAGTCCCGCCAGGCCTCGGCGTCGTGGCGGATCTTGTCGGGCGGGCCGATCAGCGCAAGCTTCTCGACGAGCTCGGTCGGCACGAGCGCCGCGGCCTCGTCCTTGCGCCCGCCGAGGTACGCGTCCTGGATCTTCTCGACGTCCGCCTCGTAGCCCATGCGGCGCGGGACGTCGGCGTGGAAGTTGCGGTTGCGCGCGCCCATGCCGCCGAAGTACAGGGCGTACATCGGGCGCAGGGCGTCGGCCGCGCGCTCGACGTCGTCGTCGAGGACGACCGGCACCGTGGCGCAGACCTCGAAGTCCTCGAACGAGCGGCGAGCGCCGTCGCGGGCGAAGCCCTCGGCGAGCGCGTCGCGGTAGAAGTCATCGTGGTACGGCGAGTAGAAGAGCGCCAGCCAGCCATCGCACAGCTCGCCGGCGAGCGCGACGTTCTTGGGACCCTGCGCCGCGAGGAAGATCGGCAGGTCGGCGCGCAGCGGGTGGATCGAGGCCTTCAGGGGCTTTCCGAGTCCGGTGCCGTCCCGATAGGGCAGCGTGTAGTGCTCGCCCTCATAGGTCACCGGGCCTTCGCGGGCGAGGATGCTGCGCACGATGTCGATGTACTCGCGGGTGCGGGCCAGCGGCTTGCCGAACGGCTGCCCGTACCAGCCCTCGACGACCTGCGGGCCCGACACGCCGAGCCCCAGGATGAAGCGCCCGCCCGAGAGGTGGTCGAGCGTCATCGCGGCCATCGCGGCGGCGGCCGGGGTCCGCGCCGACATCTGCATGATCGCGGTGCCCAGCCGGAGGCGCTTGGTCGCCGCGCCCCACCAGGCGAGCGGGGTCAGGACGTCGGAGCCGTAGGCCTCCGCGCACCACATCGAGTCGAACCCGAGGCGCTCGGCCTCGGCGACGGCCTCGGGCATGCCGACCGGCGGCCCGCCGGCCCAGTAGCCGGTGTTCAGCCCGAGCTTCAGATCACGACGGGTCATGGCGGCGAGAGGCTATCCCGCCGCCGCCCCGCTTGCTCCGCGTCAGTTGTTCGACCGCCCGGCGCTGATGTCGGCGAGCGCCGACTCCTCGTCGCGCTCGAGGGCGAGGTCGCCGATCGAGACGATGCCGACGGGCCGGCCGTCCCGGCAGACGGGAACGCGGCGCACGTTGTCCTCGCGCATGATCCGGATCGCCTCCTCGACCGGCTGGTCGGGCATGACGGTCCGCACGTCGCGCGATATGAACTCGCCGATCGGCGTGTCGGGATCGCGGCCGTCGGCCAGCGCGCGCACGACGATGTCGCGGTCGGTGACGATGCCGGCGAGCTCGTCGCCCTCGGTCACGAGGATCGCGCCGGTGTCGCCCTCGCGCATCTTGCGGGCCACCTGGGCGATGGTCGTGCTCGCATCGACGGTGATGGGGTCATGGGTCATGACCTCGTTGATGGTCTGCGCCATCGGGTCTCCCTCCGTCGGTTGCTCTTGACCTCGCGAGCTACCCCGGCGTCAGGCGTCGAAACGAGCCGTCAGTCGTCCCTCTTGTCGCGCAGGCAGGCCTTCGACATCACGACCTTGTCGTCATCGCTGATCGTCACCTTCTCGTCGCCTTGGAGCTTCAAGAAGCCGGGCAGATCGTCACTGCGGCGGGTCAGCTTTCCGTCGCCTTGGTCGTCGAGCTCGAAGGTCCCGGCCTTCTTGCCGTCGACGCGCACGATGAGCTCCGTGTTGTTCGGCAGCGCGAGGTCGTGCACCGTGACGCGGAACACGTCCTTGTCCTCGCTGTGCTGCTCGTACACGGCGCGGCTGCGCGCCTTCGAGTACTTGCCGCAGCCGCCGTGCTTGATGACGGTGCGGTCGGTGACCTCGTCGCCGTTGTCGTTGTTGCAGTTGTCGTTGTTGTCGTGCCGGCGGCAGTGGTCGTTGTTGTCGTTGTTGCAGTTGTCGTTGTTGTCGTGCCGGCGGCAGTGGTCGTTGTTGTTGTTGCAGTTGTCCTTGTTGTCGTTCTTGCGGCAGTTGTCGCCGTGGTTGGTGTTGTCGTGGTTGTTGTCGCCGTGGTCGTCGCCGTGGTTGTGGTCAGACCCGTTGTTGTCGCCGCTAGGACCGTGGTAGGGCGGGTTGCCGCTCGGCCGTTGCTGGTTGTTCGGCGACGGGCCGTTGTTGTTGTCCGGCGGATGCGGATGATGCGTCGGCGGGTTGTCGGGCTCGCTCGGCGGGTTGGGGGCGACGACGTGGTTGGGGTTGGGGGCGACGACGTGGTTGGGGTTGGGCGTCGTGCCCTGGTCGGGCGGCGTCGGGTCCGGGCCGTTGACCGGCGGGGTCGGGTTGGGCGGGTGGGGCGGCGGGGTGGGGTTGGTGCCCTG
>VAWY01000214.1:0-6424 GCA_005888335.1 Actinomycetota bacterium | reverse complement strand
TGGTGCCGTGGTCGGGCGGGAGGGGGTCGGGGCCGTTGCCGGGCGGGTGCGGGTTGGTTCCGTTGTGCGGGGGAGTTGGGGTGGTCCCCTGGTCGGGCGGCGTCGGGTGGGTGCCGTTGCCCGGCGGGTTCGGGTTGGGGCCGTTGCCCGGCGGGTTCGGGTTGTTGCCGGGCGGTGCGCAATTCGGCGCGCCGGGCTGACCGGGCGGGCACGGCGTGGGCAGGGCGGCCGGCGAGTGCAGGCCGAGCGTCGAGTGGGTGGGCGCCGAAACCGGCGGGGCCGCGTCGAACACGGGCATGGCCGAGCTCGCGGCTGGAGCGACGGCGGCGACCAGCGCGACCAAAAGCGCGGTCGCGGCCCCACGCATCGGGGCGGTCATCGGGGAGAACCTCCTGTGGCGGCGCGGGGACTTGCGGTCTCCCCGCCGCCCAACGCTACTCCTGTCGCTTGACGTTAGGTGAGAAATCGTCGAACCGACGTAGCGGCGCCTCCCGGGCAGTGTTGGATAGCGCCGGTGGAACGGATCGCCGTCCTCTTTCCAGGGCAGGGCAGCCATGCCGCAGGCATGGACGCCGGCCTGCGCGGCACCCGCGCGCTCGAGCGCGGCCTGCACTTGCTCGGCTTCGATCCGTTCGCCCGCCTGCACGAGGGCACCCGCTTCCAGCAGCCCGCGCTGTTTTTGTGCTCGGTTGCGGCGTGGGAGGGCGAGCGCCCGGAGCACGTCGTCGCCGCCGCCGGCCACTCGCTGGGCGAGTACGCGGCGCTGGTCGCCGCCGGGGCGCTCGACTTCGACGATGCGCTGGCCGTGGTGCGCGTGCGCGGCGAGGCGATGGCCGCCGCCCCGCCCGGGGGCATGACCGCCTTCCTCGGCGGCGACGAGGATGCCGTCCGCGCGCTGGCCGCCGACCTCGACCTCACGGTCGCCAACGACAACGCCCCGGGTCAGCTGGTCCTCTCAGGCCCGCTCGACGCGCTGGCGGAGGCCGAGGTGCGCACCGACGCGCGCGCCCGCCGACTCGACGTCTCGGGCGCGTTCCACTCCCCGCTGATGGCCAGCGCCGCAGACGCCCTGCGCGACGCGCTCGCCGCCGTCGAGGTTCGCGCGCCGCGCTTTCCCGTCTACTCGAACGGCACGGCGCAGCCGTTCGCCGACGTCCGCGGGGAGCTCGTGGCGAACCTCCTGCGCCCGGTGCGCTGGCGCGAGACGGTCCTCGCGCTGCGCGAGGCCGGCGCCGAGGACTTCGTCGAGCTCGGCCCCGGCCGCGTCCTGACGGGGCTCGTCAAGCGCACGCTCAGACAGGTGGCTGCGTGAGGGCCGGGGTGTTCGGGGTGGGCGCCGCCCTGCCCGAGCAGCTGATCAGCAACGACGACCTCGCCGTGCGGCTGGAGACGTCCGACGAGTGGATCGTCCGGCGCACCGGCATCCGCACGCGCCGGCGGCTCAACGGCGACGACTCGCTGGCCCACCTCGCCGCCGCCGCGTGCGCCGAAGCGCTCGCCGACGCCGGGCGCACCGCCGCCGAGGTCGACCGCATCGTCGTCTCGACGATCACCGCGGACCAGGTGACGCCCGGGCTGGCGCCGGCCGTCGCCGGGCTGCTCGGCTGCGAGGCCGTCGCCGCGCTCGACCTCAACGCCGCGTGCGCCGGCTTCCTCGTCGCGCTCGAGGAGGCGAGCGCGCTGGTCGAGTCCGGCCGCGCGTCGTGCGTGCTGGTCTGCGGCGCCGAGGCGCTGAGCCGCATCACCGACCACGACGACCGCTCGACCGCGGTGCTCTTCGGCGACGGCGCCGGCGCGGTGGTCGTCGCGGCTGGCGACCTCGACCTCGGCTGCGCGGCGTTCAGCTTCGGCTGCTCGCCCGAGCACGCGGGTCTCCTCTTCGCCGGGCGCGACGAGCGCAAGCTGCGCATGAACGGCCCCGAGGTCTACCGCCACGCGGTGCGCCGCATGACCGAGGCGACGCGCGCCGCGCTCGTCCGCTGCGGGCTGAGCGTCGACGACATCGACGCCTTCGTCGCGCATCAGGCGAACGCGCGCATCATCGAGGCGGCGGCCGCCGAGCTCGGCCTGCCGCCCGAGAAGGTGATCATCGACGTCGACCGCGTCGCCAACACCAGCTCGGCGTCGATCCCGCTGGCGCTATGGCAGGCCGAGCGCGACGGGCGCCTGAAGCCCGGCGCGCGCATCGCGCTCGCGGCCTTCGGCGCCGGCTTCGTCTGGGGCGCCGGCGTGATGAGCTGGAAGGAGCGCGTGCATGTCTGCGCCTGAGGATCGACTTCGCCGATCCTTCAAGCGCGAACTTCGTTCGCGCGTGGGTTGGCGATGACCGGCGCGGCTGCGCGGGGATGCGCGGTGGTCACCGGCGGCACGCGCGGGATCGGCGCTGCCGTGGCGGAGCGCCTGCGCGCGGACGGCTGGACGACGGCGACGCTCGGCCGCTCGACCGGCTGCGATGTGCGCGACCCCGACCAGGTGCGCGCCGCCTTCGACGCGATCGAGGCCGAGCACGGCCCGATCCTCGTCCTGGTCAACAACGCCGGCGTGCGCGACGACGGCCTCGCGATCCGCATGTCGCACGACCAGTGGCGCACCGTGCTCGACACCAACCTCGACGGCGCCTTTCACTGCACCAAGCGCGCGCTGGACTCGATGCTCGCCGCGCGCTGGGGGCGCATCGTCAACGTCTCGAGCGTCGTCGCGCTGCGCGCGAACCCGGGCCAGGCCAACTACGCCGCCTCGAAGGCCGGCCTGGTCGGGTTCACCAAGGTTGTCGCCCGCGAGATGGCCCGGCGCGGCATCACGTGCAACGCGGTGACGCCCGGCGTGATCGAGACGGACATGACCGCCGACGTCGCCGACGCGATCGTCGAGCACGTCCCCGCGCGGCGCGCCGGGCGGCCCGAGGAGGTCGCTGCCTGCGTGAGCTTCCTCGTCTCCGAGGAGGCGGCCTACGTGAACGGCACGACGCTGACCATCGACGGCGCGCTCAGCGCCTGAAAGGAGACCACCCGTGACCACGACCCTGACCGACGACCAGGTCCTCGAAGAGATCCGCGGCCAGCTCGCCGCGATGAAGGTGCCGGGCGCCGAGGAGGCGACCATCGAGCAGCAGTGGGCCGACCTCGACGTCGATTCGCTCGAGCTCGTCGAGCTCGTCAAGGCGCTTGAGGACCGCTACGGCATCCAGATCGCCGACGAGGAGCTCAAGCCGATCAAGGGCGTGGGCGACGCGGTGCTGCTCGTCCAGCGGCTGGTGTCTTGAGCCCGGACGTCGTCATCACGGGCCGCGGCGTCGTCACGTCGCTGGGGGAGGGCGCCGAGACGTTCCTCGATGCGCTGTTCGCGCGCCGCTCGGGCATCGAGGACGGCCTCGGCCCGTGCGCGGACTTCGACGTCGAGCGCTACCTGACCCCGCGCGAGGCCCGGCGCATCGACCGCTACGCCCACTTCGCCATCGCCGCGGCCGACCAGGCGTGGGCCGAGGCCGGCCTGGGCGACCTCGGGGACGGCCGCGTGGGCGTGGTCGTGGGCACCGGCGTCGGCGGCCTGGACACGCTCGAGCGCGAGGTGCGCAACTTCCTCGAGGGCGGCGCGCGCGAGGTCTCGCCGCACTTCGTGCCGATGATGATGCCCAACGCCGCGGCCGGGCTGATCGCCATGCGGCTCGGCGTCCACGGTCCGGGGTTCAGCGTCTCGAGCGCCTGCGCGACGGGCGCCCACGCGCTCGGCGAGGCCAAGCGGATGATCGAGCGCGGGGACGCCGACGTGGTCGTCGCGGGCGGCGCCGAGTCGGCGCTGTGCGGGACCTCGCGCGCCGCGTTCGCGCGGATGGGCGCGACGTCGCGCGAGGGCGTCTCGCGGCCGTTCGACGCGCGCCGCGACGGCTTCGTCATGGGCGAGGGGGCGGGCGTGCTCGTCCTCGAGCGCGCCGATCACGCGCGGGCGCGCGGCGCCCGCCTCTATGGCGTGCTCGCCGGCTACGGCGCCTCCAACGACGCCTTCCACATCACCCAGCCCGACGAGGACGGCCGGGGAGCGATCCGCGCCATGCGCGCCGCCCTCGCGGACGCCGGCGCCCAGTCCGGCGACGTCGGTCACGTCAACGCGCACGGGACGAGCACGCCCTTCAACGACCGCATCGAGGTCGCGGCGCTGCGCGAGGTCTTCGGGGGCGACCCGCCGCCGACGACCGCGACGAAGTCGGCCATCGGGCACCTCCTCGGCGCCGCCGGCGCGGTCGAGGCCGTCGCTGCGCTCGGGGCGCTCGAGCGCGGGGCGCTGCCGCCGACGCTCAACTTCGAGCACCCCGACCCGGAGTGCGACATCGACTGCGTCCCCGACGGGCCGCGCGAGGCGCCCGGACTGAAGGCGGTGCTCTCCAACTCGTTCGGCTTCGGCGGCCAGAACGCGTCCCTCGTGCTGGCGGCCGCATAGACCGTGGCCGCGGAGCCGATCACCGTCCCGGAGGCGCGCCTCGAGGCGTTCGTCGACACGGCGAGCTTCCGCCCGCTGCGCTCGCTGGTGGGCGACGGGGTGGTGGCCGGCAGCGGCACGGTCGACGGGCAGCCGGTGTTCTGCTGGGCGCAGGACGGGGCGCATCGCGGCGGGTCGCTCGGCGTGGCCGGCGGCGAGACCATCGCCCGCGTGCTCGCGCTGGCCGACCGCGCGGGCGCGCCGGTGGTCGGCTTCCCGCAGTCGGGCGGAGCGCGCGTGCAGGAGGGCGTCGGCGCGCTGACCGCGTACGCGGCGATGTTCCGCGCGCTGGCCAACGCGCGCACGCCTCAGCTCTCCGTCGTCACCGGCGCGTGCGCCGGCGGCGCCGCCTACGCCTGCGCGCTCGGCGACCTGACGATCGCCGCCGGGCCCGACGCGCGGCTGTTCCTCACCGGCCCCGGCGTCGTGCGCGAGGTCACGCGCGAGGACGTCGACGCCCAGGCGCTGGGCGGCCCGCGCGTGCAGGGCGCCAACGGCGTGATCCACCTCGAGGCCCGCGACGAGCTCGACGCCGCCCGCCTTGCCCGCCGCGCGCTCGGCCACCTCACCGCCCGGCGCGTCGCGCCGCGACCGCCCGCGCCCGGCGATCCCGGCGCCGTGCTGCCCGCGTCGCCGCGGGAGGTCTACGACGTGCGCGACGTCGCCGCGCGGATCGTCGATGCCGGCGAGCAGCTCGAGCTCGCCCCGCGCTGGGCCCGCAACCTGGTCACCGCCCTGGCGCGGGTCGAGGGCCGCCCGGTCGGCGTGATCGCCTCCCAGCCGCGCCATCTCGGCGGGACCCTCGACGTCCAGTCCGCCCAGAAGGGCGCCTGGTTCGTCGGGCTGTGCGACCGCCTCGGCCTGCCGCTCGTCGTGCTCGTCGATACGCCCGGCTTCCTGCCCGGCACCGCGCAGGAGCGGGCCGGCGTCATCCGCCACGGCGCCGGCCTGCTGCGCGCCTTTGCGGTGGCGTCCGTGCCGCGCGTAACGCTTACCCTCCGCCAGTCCTATGGGGGAGGACACATCGTCATGAACTCGCGCGATCTCGGCGCCGACCTGACGCTCGCGTGGTCAGGGGGGCGCATGGGCGTCATGGGCGCCCACCAGGCGATCGAGGTCGTCGGCCGCCGGGCGCTGGCCGCCGGCGCCGACCGCGGCGAGCTCGAGCGCGCCTACGAGATCGACCACCTCGATGTAACCGTTGCCGCCCGCAGCGGTTGGGTGGATGAGGTGATCGACCCCCAGCTCTCCCGCGACCGGATCGCCGCCGCCCTGGAGGCACTCTCGTGAGCGGCGACGGCTTCGCCGTCGCTTGCGCGAACTACGTTCGCGCGCGTGGTAGGCGGGATGCGGCGTGAGTGCGGCGGCGGCCCGCAAGCTGCGCCCGCGCAACGCGACCGAGGACGCGATCCTCGCCGCCGCCCGCGAGTCGCTGGTGGAGGACGGCTACGAGAAGCTGACGATCGACGGCATCGCGCGGCGCGCCTTCACCTCGCGCACGAACGTCTACTTCTACTTCAAGAACAAGCGCGGGGTGGTCGACCGGCTCGTGCAGCAGACGTTCGCCGAGATGCTCGTCGCCGGCGCGCCCTACCTCGACGGGACCGGCGATCCGCGGCGCGAGCTGCGCAAGGCGCTCGGGCGCGTCGTGCTCGTCGTCAACCGCAACGCGGACATCCTCCTGCTCGTGGCGCGGTTGTCGGGCGCCGAGCAGGCGCTGCCGCCCGAGTGGGAGCCCTACATCCGGCGCTTCGTGCGCGCCGCCGCCGGGCGCATCCGCCGCGACCAGGAGCGCGGCGTCGCGCCGAGCGACATTCCGCCGGGGATCGCCGCCCAGGCGCTGTGCTCGATGGTCGAGCGCCACGTGATCCTCGAGGTCCTCCGCGAGGGCCACAGCGTGACCGAGTCGGTGCGCGTGCTCAGCGAGCTGTGGTACCGGGCGGTGTATCTA
>VAWY01000213.1 GCA_005888335.1 Actinomycetota bacterium | reverse complement strand
TTCTTCCTCACAGTCGTCGCTGTCCTCCTCGCGGGAGCGAGCGTCGTGGTTCCGCTGGTTCGCGACGAACCCGCGCCTCGGGTGACCATCACGTCTGCGACGTTCACCGTTGTACAGCCAGTGACCACTCCTTCGCCTGCCGGCGAAGCGCCGAAGCGAAGAGATCATCAGTCCAACCGCGGGCGCCGACGTCGGTGATTACGCGTTCCGGTTAACCGAGACGAATTGCTAACCAAGCTGGGCGACGCGGACCCAGGCCAATACGAGCCGGGCTCTCGCTTCCGCGTGACAGCAACACCGAGCCCGGCGACGGGCCGCCTGCTGCTTTGGACGAGCATCGGGAGCGCAGCGAGCTTTCGCTTCGACCGGGCTGCACGCCACATCATGCGGTCTGATGCGGGTCCGTACGAGCACCCGGAACGCCCGGCTTCTCAGGGAAGCCGCCAGAACTCCCCGGTGAGCCCGAGGTTGTCGAGGATCGCCTGGTTCTGGTCGCGGGTGTGGGGCCGCCAGTCGGGTGACAGCCGGTCGCCCCACCAGTCATGCGCGAGCTCGCACAGCTTGGTCACCGGGATCATCGTCCCCGGTGGGCGCCCGGCGAGCCAGCGCTCGATGTGCTCCTCCGACCGGAAGAGGTTCATCGTGCTTCAGGTGAAGACGATGTCCTCCCACCAGTGGGCGGCCGGCACAAGGCTGTGGAACAGCAGGGTTTCGTCGCCGGGGCGCTGATCGAGGACCTCGATCGTGAGCGGATCGCCGCAATCCGGGCACGACGTCTCGATGCGGCCGTCGACGTGCAGCGCCGCG
Organism: Actinomycetota bacterium; assembly: GCA_005888335.1. The sequence goes on along the minus strand of VAWY01000213.1, from coordinate 5,644 downwards.
CAGATCCCGAATGCGTCCCACGCGCAGTTCGCGTACCACCAACGGCCGGCCGCCTGTACCCGGTAGGCGGTCGGCACCGCGGAGAACGGGTTCGCCATCCGAAGCTCGACTGTGCCCAGATCGAGCACGAGTGCGTGACCGTCGTGCAGGCGCCGCCATCCCGCTTCGACCTCGTCGCTCGTCAGTCCCGCCGCGCGTCCGGCCTCGCCAACCGTAGGGGCGCGACCGAGCTTCGCGAACATCGCGTACGTCGAGTTGCGGAGCTCGAGATCGCGCGCGTCCACCGACGGAGTGTCGCATCCGCGGCAGAACGAGAGGTATCACGGGCGGCGCCCTGCGCCTCCTCGATCGCTGATGTGACCCTATCGGCCGGTCGGCCGGTCAGCGCGCGGGCCGCCCCGGCGCCAACGTCGGCGCTCCGGCGTCAGTGGGCGAGCTCGGCCATCGCCTGCGCGGACGCGGCGACCTGCTCGGCGAGGTCGCGCGCCTGCTCGGACAGCTGGCGTTCGGCGGCGCTGTCGGCCTGCACGCTCATCGTCACCACCTGGCCGCGCATGGTGGCTAGCACCGCCGTCGCGTGCTCACAGAAGCGCCAGCACGGCTTCCGAGAAGAAGAACGGCTCGAGGCGGCGGCGAAGGAAGGCGGCGAGCATCCCGTTCTCCGCGAGCACGGCGATCACCGGCGGCCCGAAGCGCAGCGCTTCCTCTACCAGATCCTCCCGCCCCACCCCCATCTCCGCCAGCAGGTCACGCAGCGTGAAGTCTCCGTACTTGTCAAAGAAGAAGACGATGCCCTCATCGACGAGCGACCGTAGGTAGTCAGTGTCCCGAAAGTCCAGCCAGAATTCGTAGCCGATCACCAGCAGGTCCTCGAGGTCGTCCCGGGAGACGACCTGCCGGAAGAGGCTGACGGGCTCCGTGGCGAGATCGGCGTACAGGTCCATCACTGCATCGAACAGCGGCGCCTGATCGGTTGCCCCGGCGCTCGACTGCTCCGCCTTGCGCAGCACGAGCTGGGCCGCGCGCTCGGCAAGCTCGTGCAGTCGCAGGTCGAGGTCGCGTCCCGCGCCGGGCGCCACGGTTCCCACCGCCCGCCGGCCGCCGGCCACCAGCGACGACACGCCCGGCACGTGCTCGGCACGCTCGCGGACCTCTGCCACCAGGCGATACAGCAGCCACGAGAGCCACGTGACGGCCAGCGGGTTCTCGGCCAGCCGCTCGAACAAGCGCTGGCGCAGCGTCCGCATCGTGAGCAGCTTGCCGGCGAGAGCCGCGACGTGCCGCTGGGCGATGACGTCGCCGATGCGGCTCTGATCGTGGGCCCGGTGGCTGTACACCCGCTCCGTGATCTCACCCATGAGCTCGGGGATGGAGCCGTGGATCTCTATTGCCGTCGCGTACTTGCGCGCGACCGCGCTGATCTGGTCGCGGCTGACCACCTGGCTCAAGGTCAGCTGGCTTGCATCTCTCAGGACCCGATCGATCTCCTCCTCGACGAGCTCGGCGAAGCGCTCGTCGGCGATCTCCGCCTCGAGGAACTCGACCTGGGCGTCGAGGAGCCGCTGCGCCTTCTCCCGCTGCTGCTGGGTCATCGGCTGCATCAAACCACTCGCCGCAGGAGCGCGGCTCGAACCGGCGCAGGCACTCGGGGACGCCCTCCAGGTGCGGCGGCAGTTAGCCGCCGTCCTGGGGAGACGCCACGAAATCGGTGATCCCCCGTCGCTCAGCCGCCAGGACGACCGGGCCGCGCCGGTAGCGCGGCGTTGACCGGCAGCACTTGGTCTTGGGGCCCGGCGGCATGGCGGTGGAGCGCGGGTCGAGCGGTGGCGGTCAGGCCCCAGGGCGAGCGCGCCAGACTCGACCGGCGTCGACTCGTCGATGGCCTGCCGGCTCAGGAGGCGATGCGCAAAGCCACTGACGCGACTTATCGGCCGCCGCGCTCGCAGGCCCCGCGGAGCGCGACGCCGTCAGGCGCGCGATCGACGACAGGCTCGCCGCGTCGTCGATCTGCAACGAGCCGTGGGTGATGCGAAGCGCGCCCTGGACGTCGAGTGAACGGACTTCCGCGGCGCGGCCGCGCAGGTCGACCGTGCCGTCGCCCGGGACACACGCACGATCGCCTGCGACCGGCGCCCGGCCCGACGACCAGTTCCCTGGCGTGAACCACGCGTTGCTTCCGACGGCCCCGGTCCATGTGTTCGTGCAGCCTGTCGGTGCACCGCCGGGCCCCGGGAGCGCGACGAGCACGACAGCGAGGGGTATGAGCGACCACACGTCTGGATGATCGGCCCCGCCCTAGCCCTTTGACGGCGCCTTCCGGGCATCTTCGCAAGATCAACCGCCGCGGAAGATCGCGGCACGTCAGCCGTGCCGCGGTGCCAAGGACGTGTCGTGAGTCCAGACGCTGGCGTGTGGAGATCGCCCGACATAGAGTCGCCTTGACCCGAAGGGAGCCGATCGATGGACGACGGGGCGCGGTACGACGTGGCCGTGGTGGGAGCGAGCCTGGCGGGATGCACCGCGGCCGTGCTGTTGGCCCGCCAGGGTGCGCGGGTGGCGCTCGTTGAGCGCCGTGGCGAGCCGGGCTTCTACAAGACGATGTGCACCCATTTCATCCAGGCCAGCGCCACGCCGACGATCGAGCGGCTCGGCGTCGCCGAGAAGATCGAGGCCGCCGGCGGCGTCCGCAACGGCCTAGAGGTCTGGAGCCGGTACGGCTGGCTGCGCCCGGTGCCCGGCCCCGACTACCCACACCCGAAATACGGCTACGACATCCGCCGCGAGAAGCTCGACCCGATGCTGCGCGATCTCGCCGCGGCCACGCCGGGCGTGGACCTCCTGCTCGGGCATACGGCCACGGGCCTGCTCGGCTACCCCGGTCGCCCCAGCGGCGTCCGCCTGAGCAGCCGCGACCGCTCCGAGCGCGAGATCGCCGCGCGCGCGGTGGTCGCCGCTGACGGCCGCGACTCCCACGTCGCGCGGATGGCCGGCGTCCGGGCGCGCGTGAAGCGCCACGACCGCTTCGGCTACTACGCCTACTACCGGGATCTGCCGCTCGTGTCGGGTGACCGCACGCTCTTCTGGTTCCTCGACCCGGACATCGCCTACGCGTTCCCCCAGGACGACGGGCTCACGCTGCTGGCCACGTTTCAGACCAAGGACCGGGCCTCGTGGTTCAAGCGTGACCTGGAAGCCAACTTCGAGGCCTATTTCCGGGGGCTGCCCAACGCGCCGGATCTGGCGCGCGGTACGCGCACGTCGAAGATCCTCGGCAAGCTCGAGATGCCTAACACGATGCGCCCCGCGGCCGGGCCGGGGCTGGCCTTCGTCGGCGACGCGGCGATGGCCGCCGATCCACTCTGGGGCGTGGGCTGCGGCTTCGCGTTCCAGTCCGGCGAGTGGCTCGCAGAAGAGCTTGGCGGGGCGCTGGCCGACGGGTCCGAGACCGTCGTCGACGCGGCCCTGGAGCGCTACCGCAAGCGGCATCGTCGCGCGCTGCTGGGGCACTACCTGCTGACCTCGGACTACGCGACCGGGCGCCGTCTGAACGGGTTCGAGAAGCTGCTCTTCTCGGCCGGCGTGAAGGACAAGACGGTCGGCGAGGGCTTTCACGCGTTCGGCTCGCGCTCGATCAGGGCGACGGATCCCGAGTTCGCGCGCACGATCGCCCGGGCGATCAAGGTGACGGCGACGCGCCGAGACGGCGCCGACGTCGAGCGCCCGACGGGCCCCCACGCCGCCGGTCCGCCACCGCCGGCCGCCGTCGCGCGCAGCCGCGTGACGGTCGGCGAGGTGACCGTGCCGCTGTCTTCCACCGGCCCGCACGACGCGACCGAGGCCGTCGTCTTCGTACACGGCAATCCTGGCTCGTCGCGCGACTGGGACGACCTGCTCTCGCGCGTCGGCCCGTTCGCGCGGGCGCTCGCGCTCGACATGCCCGGCTTCGGCAAGGCGAGCAAGCCGGCGGACTTCGACTACACGGTGCAAGGGTACGCCCGCTTCCTGGCGACCGCCCTCGAGCAGCTCGGCGTGCAACGGGCGCACCTGGTCCTGCACGACTTCGGCGGCCCCTGGGGACTGGAGTGGGCGACGCGCAACCCCGACCGCCTCGCCAGCGCGGTGCTGATCAACACCGGGGCGCTGATCGACTACCACTGGCACTACCTCGCCCGGATCTGGCGCACGCCGATCGCCGGCGAGCTCTTCCAGGCCACCACGACACGAAGCGGCCTGCGCTTCGCGCTGCGCCATGGCAACCCGCGCGGACTGCCGCGGGCCTTCGTGGACCGGATGTACGACGACACGGATGCCGGAACCAAGCGCGCCATCCTGCGGCTGTACCGCGCGACCGGCGACCCCGCCGCGGTCGGGCGCCGCCACGCCGATGCGTTACGCCCGTTCGATCGGCCCGCGCTGGTCGTCTGGGGCGCGCACGACCCGTACATCCCGGTCGCCCAGGCCGAACGCCAGCGCGAGGCCTTCCCCAGCGCCGACGTGGCGATACTCGACGACAGCGGCCACTGGCCGTTCGCCGACGACCCCGACGGAGTCGGGAGACTCGTCGAGCCGTTCCTGCGGCACACGGTCGGCGCCACCGCCGACGTGGCCGTCGCTTAGCGCGGCCGCGCCTGCCGAACCAGTTCGGGGACGTCGGCTCGGCGCCGTAAAGGTGCTGCTCATAGGGCTGCTCCTCGCGCATTGAGCGGGCCGACCGTCGACGATGACGAGTTCAGGAGGCTGCGTGCCCCTGCGCGCGTGCCGCCAAGCCGGCGTAGACGACGGCGAGGGCCTCGCCGAGGAGTGCCGGGCGAACCGATCCCGGCTCGATCAGCTCATCGACCGCGAGGCCGCCGATGATGCTCATGACGATGCGAGCGACGTCCTCCGGCGGCATCGTGAGCTCGGGCGTCCCGAGGTGGCGCGCGCGGGCCTCGATCGCGGCGGCGAGGGCATCGCGAAGCTCCGTCTGGCGCTCGGCGTAGCGGGCGCGGAGCTCGCGGTCGCGGATTGCGAGGGTCCAGTACTCGCGCTCGAGCAGCACGGCCTCGCGCTGCCCGCCGAGCTGCCGAGCGAACTCCCGGGTTGCCTCGACCGACATGTCGCGCTCCGGCGGCGCCGAGGCGAGCAGGGCGACCCTGTCGCGCATCGGTGCGTCGATGCGCTCGTCGAGGAGCGCGGTGAGCAGCTCCTCCTTGCTGGAGAAGTGCCAGTAGAGCGCGCCCTTGGAGTAGCCGGCCTCGGCGGCGATCTCGTCGACGCCGGCCTCGCGGTACCCCCGGCGTGCGAAGACCCGCAGCGCCGCCGCCAGAAGCTCGTCGCGAGCCTCGCGCCGTTGTGCGCGAGCGGCGCGGGTGCGCCGATCCAGACGCGCGTCCGCCTCCTCACCCGAGTGGCGAGCGGCGCGGGGTCTGCGCGTCCTGGTTGCGGCCATCGTGATAGCGTACCGACTGACCCGTCGGTATGTACACGCTCTACGTGATCCCGGGTTCGCACGCCTGCCGCGCGGCGATGCTGATGCTCGAGCACAAGCGGGTGCCGTACCGGCGCGTGGACATCGTCACGCTCCTGCACCCGCTGGTCGTGCGGCTGCACGGCTTCGACGCCGGCGGGCAGACGCGCAACGCCGGCGGACGGCGCACGTTCG
>VAWY01000212.1 GCA_005888335.1 Actinomycetota bacterium | reverse complement strand
ACAAGGACAAGGACAAGGGCGACAAGGACAAGGGCGACAAGGACAAGGGCGACAAGGACAAGGGCAAGGGCAACGGCAACGGCAACAACGGCCGTGACGGCCGTGACGGTCGCGACGGCGCTCCGGCGGCGCTGCCGACCTCGCTCGTGAACGCCGTCGCCCAGGCGACCACGCAGGTGCAGCCGCGGACGTGCACGAGCCGCCGCGCGCTGAGCATCCGCCTGGACCGCGGCTACCGCGTCCGCGCCGCCAGCGTCATGTTCAACGGCAAGCTCGTCCACGTGAGCTACGGCCGCCACGGCCGGAACGTCAGCGCGACGATCAACCTGCGCGGCCACAAGGCCGGCACGTACACGGTCCGCACGGTCGTCGTGACCAGGAGCGGCCGGATCAAGGTCGGCACGCGGCGCTTCCGCGCGTGCGCCGCCAAGATCGCGCCGGTGCGCCGCCCGCGCAGCTAGCCGCCAGACCACCCACCACCGCAGGTACGGAGGGCCGCCCCGCTGGGCGGCCCTCCGTCTATCTTCCTACGTCGTCAGCGAGTGCTTGGCGTGCAGCTTGCGCTCGAAGAGCACGCCGGCGACGGTCGCGCGCGAGGCGTAGCGCGTCGGGACGTACGCGCCCAGCTCGACGAGGCGCCGGTTGCGCTCGAGCCAGTGCAGCCAGTGCCGCTCGCGGTGGGCGATCGTCCGCGTCCACGGCGAGTCGGGGTGCCCGAAGCGCGGCGCCACGAGCAGGACGCGAGCGCCCGGGCGCAGTCGGCGCACCGCCGGCGCGAGCGTCGTGCGGACGCGTGAGGCGCGCAGGCGCCGCAGTGCGTCGGTCCAGTCGACGGCCCGGTCGTCGCGCGGCACGCCAAGTGGCGTGACGTAGCGCAGCCGGCCCGGCAGGTAGTAGTCGAGCACGGGCACCTGCTCGGGCTGCGGCGAGGCGACGAGCGTCCCCGGAGGCAGCTCGCCGCGCATGGCCACGGCGAGCTCCGCCACGTTGCTCTTGTCTTCGAGCGCTGCCGCCGACGGCTTGCCCACCCAGAACAGGGCGCAGACCGCCACGACGGCGATCAGGCCGACCGGCCCGGCGCGGTCCAGGCCCGCGCCGATCGCCACGACGAACGGGGCGAGCGGCAGCGCGAGGTAGCGCAGCGCCCACACCGGCTGATCGAGCCGGGAGGCCTCGTAGCCGGCGAGGACGGTGACGACGGCGATGATCCCGATGCACGCGAGCCCCAGGCGCGCCCCCGAGGCTCGGCGCGCCGAGGCGAGAAGCCCGCCGATCGCGACCACGAGCAGCACCGTCTCGGCGGGCCGGCCGCCGAGCATCCGCGAGCCCGCCCGCGTCAGCGACCTCGGGTCGGGCGTGTGCGACCAGGGTGCGCCGGTGTGCGCGACCTGGAACAGCAGCGTCGGCACCCAGGGGGCGAACAGCACGGCGCCGACGGCCACGGCGATCAGGGCGTTGACGACCGTCTGCCGTCGCCGTGGGCCCACGACGAGCGTCACGAACAGCGCGCACGCGGCGCCCGCCGCGTAGAAGACGCCCCAGCCGTGCGTCAGCGCCAGCAGCGCGGCCAGCGCGCCGAACCCGGCCGCCCACCAGCGGCTGCCGCCGACGAAGGCTCGCAGGAACGCGCCGGTGGCCAGCGCGGCGAGCAGGAAGGCGAGCGTGTACATCCGCGTCTCGTCGGCGTACTCGCCGACGAGCGGGGCGAACGCGGCCAGCGAGGCGGCGAGCACGCCGGCGCGCGGCCCGAATGTGCTCCACGCCGCCCACGCGCACGCGGGGACGGCGAGCACGGCGAAGAGCACCGACAGCGCGTGGGTGCTCGCCGGCGAGGCGCCGAACAAGCCGATCCACCAATGCAGCAGCGCGTAGTAGACGGGCGGCGAGCCGTCGCGGCGCAAGAGCGCGGGGAGGTCGGCGAGCGGGTGCTGGGCGATCCCGATGGAGATCCCCTCGTCGACCCACAGCCGCGCGCCGAGCGCGTTCGTCCCGCGCTCGAAGGCGGCGAAGCCGGCGAGCGCGAGAACGGCGGCCGGGCACGCCGCCGCGGCGAGCACGCGCAGCACGGCTCGACCCGAGGGGAGACGAGGCCGGCGCAACATGCGCGCGGCGACTGGCGGGACCGCGGTGGCGGACATTGGGCGCGTCATGCTCCATCTCCCATCTGAAGCGCACCTGAACGGCCGCGGCGAAGCAGCCCGCCGGCTCGCTCGACCGCGGTGGCGACGGCAAGGCCGGCCAGCGGCAGCAGCAGCGCCTGCGCCGGAGCGCCGAGGCGCAGCTCGCCGTTGACGAGCGCGACCGGCACGAACAGCGCGGCGAGCATGAGCCAGACCGTGCGCGGCGCCCCGCGACCGCGAGCCGCGCGCGCGCCGGCCAGGGCGAGCAGCGTCACGGCGAGCACGCCCGCCCAGACCAGCGCGGCCCCGGCCTTGCCGAGGCTCATCGTGCGCAGGCTGAACGCGGCCCACGCCGGGCCGGTCAGCCCGAGCAGCCGCGCGCTGTTGTCGACGAGCACGCGCGCCGGGTAGGCGGGATGACGCGCGACCCAGCGCACGACCGCGCCGGTCAGCGCCCCGTCGGCCTTGGCGCCGGCCCCGTAGCGGCGGTAGATCGCGCGGTAGGCGCCGGTGTGCGCCGGCAGCAGCCAGCGTGCGCCGTGGCGCAGCGACGCGTGGTTGTAGACGCCGGCCAGCGTGTTGCCCGTCTCGGTGCTCACCGGGACGAACGCGTGCAGCTGGGTCGCGTTGCGCAGCGTCCAGGGCGCGATCAGCAGCGCTGCCACGACCACCGGCACCGCGATGTGCACGACGCGCCGGCGCCACGGCAGTGTCGGCGGCAGCGCGAGCGCCGCCACGATCGGGACGAGCACGAGCCCGTTGAGCCGCGTCAGCGCGGCGAGGCCGGCGAGCAGCCCGGCGCCGGCTGCCGCCCACCGGCGCCCGGAGCTGCGCGCCGCGAGCGCGGTGCAGGCGCTCGCCACGACGAGGCACGTGAACAGCGCCTCGGACTCCAGCGACGCGTCGACGGCGACGGCGAGCGGCGAGAGGGCGGCGAGCACGCCGGTCGCCACCGCCGCGCGCGGCCCGAAGAGGCGGCCGGCCAGCGTCGCCGTCAGCACGACCGCTGCGGCGCCGAGGACCGCGGCGAGCGCCCGCGCGGCGAGCAGGTCGTCCACGCCCACCAGGTGCCACACGGCCGCGAGCGCGACCGGCCAGCCGGGCGGGCGGTACGCGCTCTGCTGCCAGCCGCCGCCGGGGAGGTGGTGGCCGGGGTAGCGGCCGAGCGCGAGCAGCGAGTGCGCGACCCGGACGTACGACGCGTCGTCGTGGCGAGGCCGGTAGCCGGGCGTCGCGACGATGACCGCGACACGGACGGCCAGGGCGAGGAGCCCGGCGAGCGCCGCGCTCATGCCGTGACCACCCCGGCCGGTCGCCGGTCGAAGGCCAGGACGCCGCCCGCCGCGCCGCCGGCGAAGAGCAGCGGCAGCAGCGGGAGCAGGTGCCGCGGCTCGGAGACGAGCACGGCGTTGACCACCGTCGCCAGCGCGAGCAGCGCCGCGACGGCGACCAGCGCCGGCGCGCGCCGGCGGAACAGCCCGGCCGCCAGCCCGAGCAGCGCGAGCGCGACCAGCGCGACGTGCCCGACCCGGGCCAGCGGCTGCGAGCGATGCAGCGAGCCGTGGGTGTAGTCGAGCCACAGCCGTCCCGCCTTCGCGGCGAGCATGCCGGCGAAGGCGCCGGGGCGGTGACCGGCGAAGCGCGCCGCGTTGCGCAGCGCGCGGGCGCGCAGGTACGCGTCCTCGCCACGCCCGCGGTGATCGCCCGCGACGTAGCGCACGATCGTCTCCTCGGGCAGCCGGAAGTCCGGCACGCCGCGCAGCGCCGGCACGTGCGCGCGCAGCACCGGCCCGAACGCGTGCTTGAGCCCGAAGATCGTCCCGTGGCCGGGCAGGTACGTCCCGATGAACAGGTTCGCGCCGCCGCCGGTGCTCACCGGTACGAGCGAGTGCGTCTGGGTCGCCACGAAGGCGATCCACGGCGCGACGGTCATGGCGGCCGCCGCCACGACGACGCCCGCGGCGGCAAGCGCGCGCCGTGCGCCGCGGCTCGCGCGCGCGCACGCGAAGACGACAGCGGCCATGACCGCCGGCGCCAGCAGCTGATCGGCGCGCGTCAGCGCCGCGAGGCCGAGCAGCGCGCCGCACGGCGCCAGCGCCGCGGCCGTCCCCCGGCGCAGGCCCCAGGCCAGGGCGCCGACCGCGAGCGTCAGGAGCAGAGCCCCGAGCGGCTCGCTGAGCAGCTCGCCGGCGCTGGCCACCAGCGGGGGGTAGAGCGCCACGACCGCCGCGGCGATCAGCGCCGCCGCCCGTCCGGCGACCGAGCGCGCGACGAGCGCGGCGGCGGGCACGGTCGCGGTCCCCACCACGACCTGCGCGACGTACGCCGCGGGCACCTCGGGCCGCGCGACGGCCGCGCGCGCCGGCGCGGCGAGGTTCGCGAGCGCGAAGAGGAACGGCGCGCCGGGCGGCCAGTGGAAGGCACCCGCGAGCCCGCTCGCCGCGTAGCGCCCGTGCTCGGAGAGTCCCAGCGCGAGCAGCGAGTACGCGCGCTGGTCGGTGGAGACGTGCGCGGAGTGGCCGGTCGCCGCCAGCACCCGCAGTAGCGCTCCCGCGCCGATGATCAGGAGCAGGAGAAGGTCAAGCCGCTCACGCGCCCGCACGCGGCAAGGGTGGCGCGCGAAGCTGATCGCCGCGTTAACGACTCAATCGTCGAAGAACGCGTAGCCGTAGGCGCCGCGCTTGTAGGCGAGCTTGGCGATCGCGGTGGTGCGCTCGTCGTCGTTGGTCTCGATCTGGTTGAGGTTGCGCTCGACGCGCCGCGCCGCGCGCGTGCAGAACGTCTCGGCGATGTAGCGCTCCTGCCCGGAGGGCTCGACGCCCTGGTCCTCGAGGATCGCCGTCACGCGCGACAGCGTCGCGACCTGGCCGTAGATGTCGGCCACCGCGTCCGCCAGGCGCTTCTGCTGGAACTGGCGCCTGACGATGTCGCGGCGGTGCCGGCGCAGCAGCCCCTCGGAGATCGAGCGCAGGCGCTGGACCTGGCCGGTCAGCGGCGCGGCCAGCGACGACAGCGCCTCGTGCGCGCGCGTCACGCGATCGGGGCGCAGCCGGCGGCCGAGCCGGTCCACGACGGCGCCGGCGAGCACGCCGATCGAGCCGATGGGGTCGCCGAGGCCGATGTCGCCGAGCTCGGACAGCTCCTCGCCGAGCGGCTTGATCCCCGACAGCGCGATGAACGCGCGCATGACGTCGTTGGCGCCCTCGAAGATCGGGAAGATCCGGATGTCGCGCAGCAGCTTCTCGTAGGGCGCCGTGCGCATGTAGCCCTCGCCGCCGGCGAGCTGGAGCGCGCGGTTGGCGGCGTACCAGGTGAACTCGGTCCCCGAGACCTTGCAGATCGCCGACTCGAGCGAGTAGTCGGGGATGCCGTTGTCGACCAGGCCGGTCGTCAGGTACGCCATCGACTCCAGCCCGAAGGTGAAGGCGACCATCCAGCCGATCTTCTCCTCCACGAGCTCGAAGTCGGCCAGCGGCTGGCCGAACTGGCGGCGCTCGCGGACGTGCGGGATGACGTGGTCGAGCAGCCACTTCGCCGCGCCGACCGACCCGGTGCCCAACGAGAGGCGCCCGCTGTTGAGGATCTGCATGGCGATCCGGAAGCCCTCGCCCGGCTCGCCCAGGACGTTCTCGGGCGGGACCCGCACGTCGTGGAAGTACAGGCGGCGCAGGTCGTTGGCCCGCAGCCCCATCGTGTCGAAGCGCTCGCCGACCTCGAAGCCCTTCATGTCGGGCTCGAGGATCAGCGCGATGTGGCCGTCGTCGTCGGTGCGCGCGAAGGTCACGAGGACGCCCGCCTTCGACCCGTTGCCGATGTAGCGCTTCTCGCCGTTGAGCAGCCACGAGCCGTCGGCCTGGCGCACCGCGCGCGAGCGCAGGTGGTAGGCGTCCGAGCCGGCCTCGGGCTCGGTCAGCGCGAACGCGGCGAGCTTGCGGCCGCTGGCCAGGTCCGGGAGGAAGCGCTCCTTCTGCTCGTCGGTCCCGAAGAGCACGATGCCCTTCATCCCGATCGACTGGTGGACGCCCATGATCACGCTGAGCGTCGCGTCGATCTGCGCGAACTCCTCGCTGACGCGGCAGTAGCCGGTCTGTGTGAGTCCCTGGCCGCCGTACTGCGTCGGCACGTACAGCCCGAGCAGGCCGCGCTCGCCCAGCTCGGCGATGGTGTCGTCGCCGATCCAGCGCGCCTCCTCCGCCGCCCTGGGGTCGTAGCCGGCCTTGAACTCCCGGGCCTGGGCGACGAGCGCGCGGATCCGGTCCTGCTCCTCCTCGTCGGGCTTCGGGAACGGGAAGACGAGGTCCTCGTGGATCTCCCCGAGGAACAACGCCTTGGCGAACGACGCGACGCCGTGCTTGGGGGGCGTCGGCTGCGTGGTGGTCGCTGCCTCCATGCGGGGGATCGTAGGCTCCTGGGCATGGCTCTGGGCGACGGGCGTGATGTGGCGATCGATCTGGGCACCGCGAACACGCTGGTGTACGTGCGCGGGAACGGCATCGTGCTGTCCGAGCCGTCGGTCATCGCGGTGGACACGGTCAACGGCGACGTGCACGCCGTGGGGCGCGACGCGCAGCGGATGATCGGCCGCACGCCGGCGACGATCTCGGCGGTGCGGCCGCTGCGCCACGGCGTGATCGCCGACTTCGCGGTGACCGAGCAGATGCTGCGCTACTTCCTGCGCCGCGCCCACCAGCGGCGCTTCGGGCGGCCGCGCGTGGTCATGTGCGCGCCGTCGGGGATCACCGGCGTCGAGCAGCGCGCGGTCGAGGAGGCCTGCCTGTCGGCGGGCGCCCGTCAGGTGGCGCTCATCGAGGAGCCGATGGCCGCGGCGATCGGCGCCGGGCTGCCGGTCGACGCCGCGAAGGGCTCGATGGTCGTCGACATCGGCGGCGGGACGAGCGAGGTCGCGGTCATCTCGCTCGGGGGGATGGTCGTCTCGCGCTCGGTGCGCGTCGGCGGCTACGAGTTCGACGACGCGATCATCGCCCACCTGCGCCGGCGTCACAACATCGCCATCGGCCAGCCGACCGCCGAGGAGCTGAAGTTCCAGCTCGGCTCGGCGATCGCCCTGCCGGAGGAGCTGCAGGCCGAGGTGCGCGGGCGCGACCTCGTCAGCGGGCTGCCCAAGAACCTGCTGCTGACCAGCCATGAGATCCGCGTGGTGCTCGAGGAGCCGCTCGAGGCGATCATCGAGGCGGTCAAGGAGACGCTCGAGGAGACGCCGCCCGAGCTCGCCGCCGACATCTCGCAGCGCGGGATCATGCTCGCCGGCGGCGGCTCGCTGTTGCGCGGCTTCGACGACCGGCTGCACGAGGAGACGGGCATGGACGTCTACCTGGCCGAGTCGCCGTTGACGTGCGTGGCGGTCGGCGCGGGGCACGCGCTCGAGGAGTTCGAGACGCTGCGCGCCGCACAGCGGGTCGGCCGGCGGGCGCGCGCGAGGCGCTAGGCGCGCTTCAGGGCGGCGCGGTCGATGCCCAGGCGGGCGAGGACCCGCATGGCCCCGGAGGCGGGGTCCTCGAGGAGGGCGGCGAGGAGGTCCTCGGGCGTGGGCGGCTCGGCGCCGCGCTCGACGGCGCGCTGCAGCGCGGCTCGGCACGCGGGCGTGAGCGGGAGCCGGCCGTTGGGGCCGGCCGCGCCGGTCGCCTCGACGTCGGGCCCGAGCTGCGCGAGCGCGGCGCGCGCCAGGTCCGCGCGCGCGCCGGCCGCGGCCAGCCGCTCGGCCACCGGCGAGCCCTCCAGCCGCGTGAGCCCGAGCAGCACGTGGTGCGTCCCGACCGCGCGACAGCCCGCGGCGTCCGCCTCCTGGCGGGCGAACCGCAGCGCGAGCCGCACGGGCGCGCCGGAGTCTGCCGTGTCCAGGCGCTCGCGCATCGCCTTGGCGTAGCGGCGGTGCACGGCCTGCTTTGACAAGTTCAGCGCGGCGGCGACGTCGCGCCAGCGCCAGCCGGCGCGCAGCCCGTTCTCGACGTGGATGGCCTCGAGGCGGTCGAGCCGCACGCGCAGCTCGCGCACGGCGTCGAGCGCGGCGGCCGGGTCGTGCAGGCGCTTCGCGCGGGCCAGGAGGTCGTCGGGCGTCGTTGCCATCCTCGGGACGTCAACGCGCGTTGACGCCCCGAGGTTGGTCAGTTAGGCCGTGGCGGGCGTCCGCGCGGTGACGCCGCGCTGCGCTCGCGGCGGCTGCGCCGCCGGTCGCGGATCGCGGCGGGCGACCCGCGCGACCCCGCTCGCGAGGGCGGCGAAGAAGCCGAGGCCGAGGGTCAGCACGACCAGGCACGCGGCGGTCCACAGCCAGGTCGGGATGTCCTTCTTGCGCTCGCGCTGCAGCAGCTCGCGGTCCAGGACGAAGGGGCGCGTCACGTGTGCGCGCGCGGGGATCTCCTTCGCGGGGATGGCGGCGTCCTCGGGCATGTAGACGGGGACGGCGGCGATCTGGCGGCCGTCCTGCAGGCGCAGGGTCGCCTTCCAGTCGCCGTACAGCGGGATCGACTTGGTGCCGCGGTAGACGCCGTCGCCGAAGCGCTTCATACGGTCGACCACAAGCCCGCCGCCCTGCCAGGCGGTCACGGTCAGCCACGCGGCGTCGTGCGCCGCGGAGGCCGGCTCAATGCGCGCGGTCACGCGCCCGGCGAGCTTGGGCGGCGCCTGCGTCTGGGCGACCGTGAGCGTCGCGCGCTCGCCGGTCGGCCTCGTGGTGGCCAGGCCGTTGGCGACGAGGACCGCGATGGCCAGCCCGGCGCCGAGAGCGACGCCGCGGGCGACGCGCGGCGACGGAAGCTCGCCGCGCAGCCCGAGCCCGAGCAGCGCGCCCAGCGCCCCGCCGGCGGTGCCGGCGACGGCGGCGCAGATCAAGCCCTCGGGCAGCAGCGAGCCGTTCCAGGGCAGCGGGTAGACGAGGTGCGTCCACGGCCACTCGGCGGCGAAGCCCACCGTGCCGCACAGCAGCCCGGAGACCGCGCCGAAGACGAGCGGGCGCCCGAGCAGGAACAGCGCCGCGCCCTCGACGCACAGCGCCTCGACGACGTACAGCGGGAGCGCGGGCGTCGTCTGGCCGAACACCGGACCGACGATCAGGCTGATCAGCCCGCGCACGACGAGGAACATCGCGGCCGCGGCGATCGCGCCGCCGCGGCCGATCCACAGCCGCGCGGTGACCAGCGCGAACCCGGCGGCGAGGGCGATCAGCAGCGGCTGGAAGATGAAGCGGAACTGCGGGACGCCGAAGTCGAACTCGCCCTGGAAGGTCGACAGGCCGATGAGCAGCCCGCCCATCATGCCGACCCGCCGGACCGCGGTGATCAGGGGGAGGTCGCGGGTGCCGCCGCCGCTCTCACGGCGCGCCGCGCGCCGGGCGCGCATGCCCTCCTGCAGCAGCACGGCCTGGCCGATCAGCGTCATCGAGGCGCCCCCGAAGAGCATCAGGTGCGTCGGGCCCCAGAGCGTGACGTCCTGGCCGAAGAGCCGGTGCCACATGTCGTCGAGCGGGAAGCCGATCAGCGCGAAGGCGCCGCATGCGGCGATGAGCAGGCCGCCGACGGGCGCGTACCAGTCCGAGCGGATCCGGATGGCCGCCGGGCCGGGGCGGTCCTTGGGCAGGGCGATGGCCAGGCAGCCGGAAGCGAAGACCCCGTAGAGGCCGAAGAGGATCAGGTAGTGCGCGGGGTTGGCGAGCGGGCCCGGGTCGCGGCCGTTGTCGATGTGCAGGGAGATGTCCCAGTACATGCCGAGCAGCGCGACCAGGAGCGACCCGGCGGCCACGCCGGCGGGCAGGCCGGCCCAGGCAGGCAACCCCGAGACCCGCTCGGCGAACGCGCCGGCGCGGTCGAGGACGCGGTTGCGGCCGGAGCGGTAGGACGTCATGAGCCAGAGCAGACCGGCGGTGGCGGCGGTGGCGAACGAGGTCGCGATGACGACCTGGCCGATCGCGGCGCCGCCGGCGGGCTGGCTGGCTGCGGCAACGGCGAGCAGGGAAGGAAGTTGCATACTTCGATGTTACACTGATTCATGTCACATTCAAACGTGTAATCTCGAAGCGTGACTGACGTCACGCAGGCCGACCTGACGATCGACGAGCTCGCGCACCGCACGGGGATGACCGTGCGCAACATCCGCGCGCACCAGTCGCGCGGCCTGCTGCCGCCGCCCGAGGTGCGGGGGCGCACCGGCTACTACGGCAGCGAGCACGTCGCGCGCATCGAACTGATCCGCGAGCTGCAGGGCGAGGGCTTCAACCTCGAGTCGATCCGCCGCCTGCTCGGCGAGCAGGGCTCGGGTGCCGAGCTGCTGCGCTTCACGCGCGTCCTGCGTGAGCCGTTCGAGGACGAGGAGCCGCAGATCGTCGAGGCCGCCGAACTCGCCGAGCGCTGGCGGTCCACCGACGTCAAGCTGCTGCAGCGCGCCGAGCGCCTCGGCTTCCTGCGGCCGCTCGGCGACGGGCGCTACGAGGAGCTGAGCCCGCGGCTCGCGCGCGCGGGCGAGGAGCTCGCCGCGCTGGGGCTGCCGGCCGAGCTCGCGCTCGACGTGGTCGAGAAGGTGCGCCGCCACGCAGAGGGCGTCGCCAAGGTCTTCGTGCGGCTCTTCCTCGAGCAGGTGTGGAAGCCCTTCGTCGACGCCGGCCAGCCCGAGGAGCGCTGGCCCGAGGTGCGCGAGGCGCTCGAGCGCCTGCGCCCGCTGGCCTCGGAGTCGCTGCTGGCCGTCTTCCAGCTCACCATGACCGAGGCCGTCGACGACGCGTTCGGGCGCGAGCTCGAGCGCCAGGCGCGCGGCAAGCGCTAGACCCCGGCAGAGGCGTTCGCTCAGCCGGCGACGGGGCGAACGTCACCTGACGCAGCACTAGCGGGCCGCGGTCGCCTCGCGCTGCGCCGCGTCGACGGCGGCCACGACGCCGCCAGGATCGGCGATGCCGACGAAGCTGAAGTCGCTGTCCTCGCTGCCCGCCGTGTCGAAGTCGACGGTCCCGACGCGCAGGATGCGCTCGATCAGCGACTGGTCGGTGTTGACGTTCTGGACGCGGTCGATCCGCGTCTGCTGGACGCGCCTGGAGAGGATGCCGCGGCGGATGTACAGCCGCTGCGTGCTGACCATGTAGCGGGTGGCCATCCGCTTGATGAAGCCGACGATCAGCACGAGCGCGACGAGCGCGGCGCCGACCGCGACGCCGATCGCGATCGCCGCCGCCAGGGCGACGACGACCGCGACGGCCAGCGCGGCCAGCGCGCCGCCGAGGTAGACGGACAGCAGCGCGCGCCAGGAGGGATGGCCCTCGAAGACGACGCGCTCGCCGGGGTGGAGGTCCACTAGGACCCGATCTGCACCTGCTGGTTGGCGAGGTCGACGACGACGTGCGTGACCGGGATGTCGAGCTCCTCGCGCGCACGCTCGACGAGTCCGGACTCCAGCCAGCGCGAGCGGCGCGCGACGTGCGTGGAGATGATCACCTCGTCGGCGCCGCCGCTGCGCAGCTCGTCCTCGATGGCGACCAGCGGCGTCATGTCGCCCACCCGCCCGGTGGCCTCGAAGCCGTGCTCGGCCGCCCAGGACAGCGTCGCGCCCAGTCGCTTGCGCGCCTCGGCCAGCTCGCCGTCGATGTCCGAGGCGACGTAGTGCGCGCGCGAGGGGAGGACCGGCGCGACGACGCGCAGCTCGACGTCGGCCGAGCCGCGGCGCAGGATCTCGTCACGCAGCTCGCGGCCGCCCACGGTCTCGTTGGCGATGACGAGCACCCGGCGCTTCGGCTTGGCACCACGGCGGCCGGCGGCCAGCGCGTCGCTGAGCGGCTGGGGCGCCGCGGGGTCCTTCGTCAGGAATTCCCACCCGATCGCGCCGAGCACGACGCCTGCGAGCACCGCGACGCCGACGAGCGGAGCGACCACCGCTCCGAGGACCACGCAGACGAGGAGGAGGATCGCCCCGCCGATCGCGAGATAGAAGGCATCGGCCTCGGACTTCACCGGCACGCGCACGCTTGACCTCCTGATGGTTCGATGGCCCAGACCGTAGACCGGAGGATGACACTGGTCAACGGCGACTTCCGGTCGCCAGCGCGAAGCGGCTTGGCCGCTTCGCGGCTCGGCCGCTTCGCGCGGACGGTCGCCATCCGTGGCGACTTGGCGACTTCCGGTCGCCAGAGACCGTAGACCGGAGGATGGCACTGGTCAACGGCGACGTCCGGTCGCCAGCGCGAAGCGGCTTGGCCGCTTCGCGGCTCGGCCGCTTCGCGCGGATGGTCGCCATCCGTGGCGACTTGGGGGAGGATCCTTGCCATGCCCTTCGAGGAGATCCTGTACGACGTCGACGACGGCGTCCTGACCATCACGCTGAACCGCCCCGACCGGCTGAACGCGTTCACCAACACGATGATGAGCGAGCTGCTCGAGGCGTTCGACCGCGCCGACGGCGACGACGACGTGCACGCGGTCATCGTCACCGGCGCCGGGCGCGGCTTCTGCGCCGGCGCCGACCTCGCGCTCGGCGGCGGCACGTTCGACTGGCGCGGTCGCGCGGAGGAGAACGCCGTGCCGCGCGACGGCGGCGGGCGCGTGTCGCTGCGCATCTACGAGTCGACCAAGCCGGTCATCGCGGCGATCAACGGCCCCGCGGTCGGCGTGGGCATCACGATGACGCTGCCGATGGACATCCGGCTGGCGGCCGAGGGCGCGAAGATCGGCTTCGTCTTCACCCGCCGCGGGATCGTCCCCGAGGCGTGCTCGAGCTGGTTCCTGCCGCGGCTGGTCGGCATCAGCCAGGCGATGGAGTGGGTGGCCACCGGCCGCGTCTTCAGCGCCGAGGAGGCGCGCGCCGGCGGCCTCGTCCGCAGTGTGTACGCGCCGGACCATCTGCTCGACGCGGCGCGCTCGCTGGCGCGCGAGATCGCCGACAACGCGGCGCCCGTCTCGGTCGCGCTGGCGCGCCGGATGCTGTGGACGATGCTCGGCGCGGCTCACCCGATGGACGCCCATCGCGCGGACTCGCGTGCGATGTTCGCCCGCGGCCAGTCCGACGACGCGCGCGAGGGCGTGACGTCGTTCCTGGAGAAGCGCCCCGCGCGCTTCACCGACCGCGTCTCGGACGGCCTGCCCGAGATCTTCCCAGGGCGCGAGCTGCCGGTGTTCTCCTGACCACGCGCGCGAGCCCGGCGAGCGCGAGGCTCGCCGGGCTCGGGCGGTGGCGGGTGCCGGTCGTTTAGAGCTGGAAGCTCAGCTCGCGGACCTGGCGGTTGCCGGCGGCGTCGGTGGCGGTCGCCTTGAGGTAGACGACGCCGGCGCGGCGCAGCTGGCGCCGCTGGGCGCGGGTGAGGTCGATCGACAGCAGGCGCGACTGGCCGCCGTCGAGGTCGAAGCGCGCCGAGTTGAGCGTGCTGTTGTTGAGGCGGACGGCGACGCGCCCGGTGCACGACTGCTCGTCGCCGGGGCAGCGCACGCGGACCTTCAGCGCGCTGTCGAGGCCGCGGAAGACCATGCCCATCCGCGGCCCGACCTCGTCGGTCGCGTCGTCGGTCGCGGCCGCGTGGTGGCCGCTCTGGCCGCTGCTGGGCGCGGCCGCCGGCGAGCTTGCGTTCTGGCCGCTGGGGACGTTGAGGGTGATGTTGGTCGAGCTCGGGCTCGTCGACGACGACTGCGAGGGTCCCGCGCTCGCGTTGCCCGGGTCGGCGGGCTTGACGACGACGGGGTCG
>VAWY01000225.1 GCA_005888335.1 Actinomycetota bacterium | reverse complement strand
GCAAGCGGACGGCTGCGCGACCGAGCCGACCACGCCCGGCGACAGTGACATGGCACGCGCGCCGCGGCGGGCGGCTCGCAGCCGCGTCTGACTTGGCCCGCAAACGGTCCGGCAATACGTCCCGTCGGGCCCGTCATGGAAGCGCGCGGGTGCCGATACCTCTCTTAGCCGGGCCGCCGGCACGCACCGCTGGGCGCCACGCCTGTACGAGCGAGCACGACCTCGTCGTCAGGATCGAGGCTTAGTTCGATCGGTCTGCGGTGAGCGCGCGGTCTTGCCAGAAGTGCTTGGACAGCGTGCGGCGCTGTTCGCGCTTGTCGCGGTTGGTGAAGTCGGCGATGCCCTGGGTGAGCGCGACGTCGTCGCTGATGTCGGCCGGTTGGATCGGGACTGTTGACAATGTGCGACACTGTAGGCACATGTCCGTGAACGTGTCCGTCCGGCTCGACGACAAACTCGCCGAACGCCTGCGACTCCGCGCGCGGGCCGCGGGCGAGAGCCTGTCCGATCGCCTACGCCGCTACGCCGAGGAGGGCGCGCGGCGCGATGAGCACCCGATGATCACCTTCCGCGACGGCCCGACCGGCCGTCGCGCCGGACTGATCGGCGGACCCGACGTGTGGGAGGTCGCGATGTGGATCGACGACCTCGGACCCGTCAAGGACCCGGCCGCCGAACTCGCCGCAGACGGGATCCTCGCGCGGGCGCAGATCGACGCCGCCGTCGCCTACCGAGCCGCCTACCCGGACGAGATCCAGGTCAGGATCGATCTGCACCGCAGCGAGACCACCGCCGCCGAAGCGCGGTGAAGCTCCTCATCGACGAGATGTACCCGCCCGCGCTGGCAACGGCCCTGCGGGAAGCCAGCATCGATGCGACGACCGTCGCAGCGCTGCGGCTGGCGGGCAGCTCCGACACCGAGGTCTTCGGCGCAGCGGTCGCTGGCGGCTATGCGCTACTCAGCGAGAACGTCGGCGACTTCACACGGATCGCCGCCGAGCACAGCACGGCCGGCGGACATCACAACGGCCTACTGATCGCGCTCTCCAGCCGATTCTCCAGGCGACCAGCCGGCATCAAACCGCTGATCGCGGCCATCCAAGCGGTCGCCGAGCAACACCTCGAGGACAGGGTCATCTACCTCAAGCGCTCGAACCGCACGTAGGGACGCGCGCACCTCGTGTCCGCGCAAGGCAGGGCGCTCGCCCGATCGGGGCAAGATTCGCGTCGCGGCGCGAAAGCAGGTGTGCGATTCACGACCCAAGACTGTTCTTCTGCATCCGCCTGGTGATGGAGGCGTTCACCGACGGGCAGCCCTCGCTCTTGCTGCGTGTCCGACGGGAGAGCGAACCCGGCTCGGTCGACGTGCCCGCTTGCCGCGCGAAATGGAAGCACTCGCGACCCGAGCCGCAACTGGATGCAGGCGATCTAGTTGGCGTCCGCGCCATCGAGCCCGAGATCCTCGCGCGTGAGGCGGAAGCCGAGCGAGCGGCTCGCACCAAGCCGCTCGTAGTACCCCTCGGTCCGAGTGCGGACGTCCAGCTGCAGTCCTCCCGCACGCTCGAGGCCATGGCGCAACAGCCTGGATCCGAGGCCGACTCCACGCGAGTTCCGGGCGATCAGAAGCATCGAAACATGGGCCTGAATGAGCCCATCGGATTGGACCTGGAGCGCACCGACGAGATGCCCACCGGCGATCGCAACCAGCGTCGTCACGCCGGGCGCGGTCAGTGCACGGCGGGTCCGCTCGACATCGTCCGCGTACTCAGTCCAGCCCTCCGCCGCCACGAGTGCGATCAGCCCGTCGAGGTGGGCTAGTGTGAACGGTTCAATCGAGATCTCGGTCATGCGGCATCGGCGGCTCGGCTCGTGGCGCAATCTAGGCATCGCTCGCCAGCGTCTGAAGTAATCGCGGCATCCGGCCGGCGCGGAAGTTGAAGAACCATGCCCATGGCGCGTCAGCCGATCCGCTCAGCCAGGGAAACGATGATCCCCTCTGGCCCGCGCACGTAGGCCATGCGCCAGATGTTCTCGTACTGACCGATGCCGCCGACCAGGCCGTAGCCGTCCGCAGCCAGCTGGTCGACCGTCGCCTGCAAGTCGTCGACTTCGAATGACACGTTGCGCAGCCCCAGTTCGTTGGCCATGGCGGTGGGCGACCCCGGCTCGTGTTCTGGCCGGACGAAGCTCGACAGCTCCAGCCCAGGACCTCCATCAGGAGGCCGCAGCATGACGATGTGACTGCGGGAGCCGGGGATGCCAATGACGGTGTCCACGAACTCGCCCTCCATGAACATCCGGCCCTCGACCTCGAGGCCTAGCCCGACGAAAAACTCCGTGGCCGCATCGAGGTCCGCGACGGTGATGCCAACGTGGTCGAAACGTCGTATGTGCGACATGAGGTACATCCTCCGGATCTCTTGCTGTCGTGGGCCGCGCTGGTCGAGGCCCTCACCTGGTGAGCGGAGCCGGCCGGCGGTTCTCGACATGGAATCGCACATTCAGCTCCTAAATCTTCGCCAAGGGGGACCGCCGTCCGGAAGGAATCCCGGGGACGGGGTGTTATCCGGACGCCCCGGCGTCGATGCGTCGCCCGCCGCGCGCCACTCGCGGCTCCTCGGGCGGATCCGGGAGCCGATGCGCGCGCCGAGGCGAAAGCAGGTCACGGCTCACGGCGGACCCAGTGCCATGCTCGTCGCCAAACTCAGGTGCCGCGTGCTTGCAGACCCTGGCAAGCGATCGGCTCGAAGCGGAAGAGTCCACGACCGATTTTGGCGCTCTTGCAGTGGGCGAGCTGTGCACGCATCGACCGCACGAGGTCGCGCTTCCGCAATCGCGTCCCAAGCGGCCGTGATCGGATTCGTCCATCCGGACTCTCGTCAACCGTCCCGCGGCGGAGTTCCCCCGTCGCCGCGGAGACAGCGCGCTTGGGTTTCGGTGGGCGGCCCTCGGTGGGGCCCGGTTGCGTTCACGACCGCGTTACGAGCCGGTCACCGTCAGTTGACACGTCGTCACGCGTGATGCGGCGCAATAGCGGCGATGGAGACGCCGCTGATCGCGCACCGCTGCGGGCGTGCCTACGGCCCGGACTCCTCGCGGCGTGCGCTGCGGGCGGCGCTGGCGGGGGGCCCACTCCGGGGCGTTGAGACCGACGTGTGCCTTACGCGCGACGGCGCGCTCGTCTGCCTGCACGACCCGTACCTGGCGGTCGGGACGACGCTGACGGGATGGGCGCACGAGCGGTCCGCCGCCGACGTGCTCGCGGGGCGGTTGCTCGACGGCGAGGGGCGGGCGACCGCCGAGCGACCGCTACTGGTCGATGAGGTGCTCGACCTCGTGCCGCCCGGGCTCACGGTGCAGCTCGACGTCAAGGCGCACGCCGACGCGGCGCTGGCGCGGCGCACGGCCGACGCGCTCGCGGCCGTCCTGTCGCGGCGTCCTGACGCGGGCCGGGTCGAGGTCCTGAGCTTCCACGCCGCCGCCGTCAAGCAGGCGGTCTCCCACGGTTTGGCCGGCCGGCTCGTCATTTGGGCGGACTACGCGCCCGCCGCGCTCGCGCGGTGGGCCGCGGACCTCGCGCTGCGCGGCGTGTGCGTCGAACACTTCCTGCTCGGCCAGCCGCTCGTTGCGGCGCTGCGCGACGCCGGCCTGAGCGTCACCACGGGCACGGTCAACCACGCAGCGATCGCCGAGCGCGCGCTCGCGCACGCGCCTGATGCGCTCACCAGCGACCGCCCGCACCAACTGACGGCAGAGCTGGCCGAGCGGCGGCTCCTCGCCGCCTGATCAGCCCTTCTGGAGTGTGCCGATGATCCGCGGGTGGCCCGCGATCTCGGGCGCGTCCACCAGCTCGAAACCGCGCAGGCCGGCGAGCCGGCCCAGACGATCGAGGCTCGACGGGCTAAAGCCCCAGTAGACGGCGTCATCGCGCGCGTATACGTCGCCGTGCTCGTGCACGAGCACGCACGGGTCGTTCCGCTCGCCGCGCACGCCATAGGTCTCGAGGATGATCCGCCCGGCGGGCGCAAGACACTCGCCCAACACGCGCACGAGCGTAAGCGGCGCCTCGACGCGGTGCAGGATGCCGAAACAGAAGACGACGTCGAAAGTCTCCCCAAGGCGCTCGACATCGAGCGCGTCCAGCCGGCGGTAGTCGACCCCGGAGCGCAGAAGCTCGGCGATCGCCCGAAACCCGACGCCGGGCTCGAGGTGAATTCCGAAGCGGCTCGCGATCCAGGCGACGTACTGCTCGTTGTCCACCGCCACGACGCGGACGGCCCCGCGACGCTCGGCCAGGAAGGCGTAGAACCCGTCGAACGTGCCCACGTCGAGCACGCGCGCGCCGCTGAGGTCCTCCGGTATCGCGCGCAGACGGTAGCGGTGATCCCGGGCGATGCCCGGCGTGTACACGCCGGCGCCGTTGAGCGAGAACGTGTGGAACCACAGCGGCACGCGCCCCAGCGCGGCGCGCGCCTCCTCCCGCCCGGCGTCGATCGGCAAGAGGTCCGCGACCGCCCGCTCCGCGGCGGTGGTCTCGGGGACGGGTTCCAGATCCTCGGGCATAGAAGTCACCTGCTGAGAAGCGAAAAACCGGAGAGCCGGACGATAGCCCCCCCGGACCGCCCATCCCCGACGGGCTCACCACGCGCCGCCAACCGGCTCCCCGCGACGCACGCCACCGCCAACGCATTGCGCCTGGCCACGCCGCCGCTCGAACCGATCGAGCCACACCCGAGCTGCGGCCACGTCCCGGCGACCCGCTATCGCCGACGACCGGAACCGACATCGCGCGCGAGTCTCGTGACCCGCGCTTCCGCTCTGCCCGAACACGCGAGCGCCGCCCCCAGCGCCCAGCGCGCGCCCGCTTGGGACGAACAACGAGAGCGCGTGCAGGCGGCAGGCTGCACCGCCCCGGAGCCGCGCCGTCATGAGCGCGCCGTCACGAGCGCGCCGTCACGAGCGCGCCGTCATGAGCGCGCCGTCACGAGCCGTGACGACCTTCTTACGTCTTCGAGCGAGATGCTCGAGCGTCTGATGGATGTTCACGCGAAGACGCTCGGACTGGCCCGAGACGACCACGATGATCTCGATGTTCTGATCGGCCTGGCCCACGGGTTACCTCCTGGTCGCTAACCCCTCGTCTCCCTACAGGGAGCAGACCCCGGCGGTTCCCGCCAGGGAGACAGACCGGACCCGATGCCCAGCCGGCGACGCCGTGCCGCGTCGCCCCGGCCGTCGCATACGTGGGCGCAGGTCGTAGCCGTGCGAACCCGGCGCGCCGCTCGAGCGACGGGGCCGCAACCGCCGACGCAGCTCGACCCCGGCCGGCGTAAGGCGGACAGCCGCGGCCGATGCTGACATCTCGCTCCTCGCGGGTGAGAAATCCTCCCTGTCGCGCGCGCGCGGAGCGGGAACGACTGTCCCTGCGAGAAGGGATTGGAGAAATCGCCGTGATCAACACGGCGTCGATCAGGCGGGACCTGTCCGACATCCAGCGTCGGCTGCGCCTATTGCAGGCGCAGATCGATTGCGCGCACGAGGGTCTCGCGCTGAAGTTCCATCGCGAGGAGGTCGTCAAGGAGACCGCGTGCGGCGACGCGGCGGGCGAGCTCGACGCGCAGTGCGAGACCAGCACGAGGCAAGGCTTCCAACCACGTGCGTGTGATTCGCCTTTACACGGCTCACCGACATGCCCGAGTTCGGAGTAGTGTCGGGAGTGCGCTGGACCTGCGGCCGGGAATGCTCAGCCCAGACCCGATTGCCACCGACGGCGCAACCTGCGCCACAAGGCGGGAGGTATGGGGTATTGGTTCGGACTGCGGGTCGGTGTCGTACTTCTACCCAAGCATCCCTGGGTAGGCGAAGGTCGTGGAGCGCGCGTCAGAAGCGCCGCAAAGGCAGGTAAGGGAGGCCGCCGAGCGCCTGTCAGCGACCTACGAGCGGACGGCCCAGGCCCTTGAATACAGCGCCGCCCTCGCTGAACATCGCGCCGAGCGAGAGGAGCAGCCCGGGCGACACGATGCGGCGGCCAGGAGCGGCTCGTAGCTGACCAGGCTCGTGAGGCAGCACGACGGGCTCGCGCCCACATCGAAGCACGCCGCTGACTTCTGCCTCGGACACGACCGGGCATGGAAGGCGGTAACGCTTTGCGCCGCGAGCGCTTGGCACGTCGAGCAGGCTCGGACTGGGAGGAGTAGCGTGGAACGAGAGTCCAGGCGATGCACGCATGACAGCTAGCGAGCCCTTCCGGCTGACCCTGCCTGCGGCTCGCAGTCCACGGGGACGTGGACCTGTGGACGGCGCGCGAGACGGAGCGGCGTCTCGCTGCGGAACGCGACGGTCACCCCTGCCTGGTGATTGACCTCAGCGACGTGACCTTCATGGGCGCGGCCGGTGCAACACTGCTCGTGCGCGCACAGTTGCAGGCGTCCACCGAAGGCCGCCGTATGACCGTCGTCGATGGCCTCGACGCGCATCGGGTTCTAGAGATCACAGGATTGCTGCGGATGCTCGACGTAGTCGAGGCCCCGTTCAACTAACTGCGGAGGAGCCGAGGTCAGTCCCAGCGCGCGTGGCAGACGACCGCGCATCGCGCTCCCCGGTATCGCTTCGGGACGAGGACCGGAAGCGCGGGCTCGATGATGTCGATCGCCGCGATGAGAGTGCTGGATTGCGCGAACAGCAGCGTCGCGACTTTGCCGGACGACGCCGCGCGTCCTGCTCGACCAGCGCCACGATCTGCGGCAGACCGGCGAAGCGATCCAGCGCCGGCTGAGGATCCGGCGCGGCGCAGACGACCGCCAACCGCTCGCACGAGTCGCGCCACCGCCGCACATCGCCCGCCACCTCGCCGTCGAGGGCCGCCGCCACGCCTCCGACGAGCTCCCCGGCGCGGTGGAGCAGCAGCCCGCGCGGCGGTCGCGGTTCGCCCTCGCGGGCGAGCGCCTCCAGGAGCCGCGCCTCGGTCCTCGGCCCGATGCCAGGAGCGGTCCGAAGCCGGCCCGACGCCGCCGCCTCGCGAAGCTCGTCGGCCGTGCGGACACCGAGCGCGCGGGCGAGCTGGAGCGAACGCTTCGCGCCGAGACCGAGGTAGCGGCCCAGGCCGACCAGATCGGGCGCGAGCTCACGCTCGAGCTCGGCCAGCTCGGCAATCGCGCCCGTCTCGACGAGCTCGCGCAGCCGCGCCTCGATCCCCGGCCCGATCCCGCGCAGCTCGCGCACACGCCCCGCCCGCACCAGCTTGGCCACCGGCAGCACCGCACCGCGGACCGTCTCGGCGGCGCGGCGGTACGCGCGAACCGTGTACGGGTTCGCGTCACCGAGCTCGAGCAGCGACGCGAACGCGTCCAAACGGTCGGCGATCTCGGCGTTCTCCACGGCCCAAGTGTCGCGTTCGGCTCAGCTGTGCGGATCGGTGCCGACGCCGTACCGTCCTTGCAGCGACACGTACAACACGTCCACGAGCCCCTCGCGGCTGAGGCCGTCGACCGTCCTCTCGAGAAGCGTCAGTTGCTGGCGCGTACCGTCGATGACGGGCGCGATCAGCCGGCCGCGCACGGCGAGCTGATCGATCAGCGGCCGCGGAACATCGGGGCAGGCCGCCGTGACGCAGATCCGATCGTAGGGGGCGTGCTCCGGGACGCCGAGTCCACCGTCGCCGTGAACGAGGACCACGTCGGTGTAGCCCGCCCGCTCGAGGTTCGTCCGGGCGAACGCGAGCGTCGTGGCGTCGATGTCGATGGCCACGACAAGGCCCTCGCGACCCACCACCTCTCGCGCCAGGGACGTGCCGTAGCCGGACCCGACCCCGACCTCGAGGAACCGGTGGCCCTCTCCGAGGCCGAGCGGCTCGTAGAACAGCGGATAGCTGTGCGGGCACGAGATCGTCGCTCGCCCGCCCGGGAGAGGCAAGGGGATCTCTTCGTAGGCGTGGTCGCGGTAGGCAGCCGGAATGAAGTCCTCGCGACGCACGGTGAGCATCGCCACGCGGAGCCGCTCGGAACGAAGGAGCCCGCGCCGCTTGAGCTCCGCGACCTTCTCCTCGCGCTCCCGTCTGAGGTCCTGGTCGCTCTTGACCGGCGGGCTCGGCGGAGGAATGAGCCACCCGTCCATCACGGGCGTAGGTGACCTGAGGCCTCCGCGGTGCACCAGCCCTCACTTGGATGGCGACTGGTCGCCCACCACCTCGTGCATCGCCACGAACGTCTCACCAACCTCACCGGCGACGGTACCGACGACCGCAACCCCGAAGCTGCCCACTGCTCGTTTGCGCGAGAGGCGGCCGTCGCCACCGAATCCCACGGAACGCGCCGTGCCGGGTGCCCCGGCACGCCCGAGCCTCGCCGGTCGTTGACCCGAGGAGCTTCGCCGGCGAGGCGGATCAACGCGGCGAGGTCGGGCAAGCCGGCAACGTCGAAGCGCTGGCCGGGCAATCGCGTGGAGCGGCGCGGGTAGGATCGGGCCGGCCATGGTCAATGTCACCGTGTCAGACGAGTGCCTGCGGGTGCGGCTGAAGGGCAGCGACGCGGTCTGGGCTCTCAAGCGCGGGCTCGATGTTCCGCTCAGCGCTGTGAGCGAGGTGCGCGTGGCCGACGACGCCTCGCCATGGCTGGGGGCAAGCAGGAGAGAGCTCGGGCTGCGTTTGCCAGGATCGGCTTTCCCGGGCGTGATCGCCGCCGGGTCCTACTGGTCGAAGAGCAGGGGGTGGACGTTCTGCTGCCTTCACCGAGGCCAGCGCGCCGTGGTCGTCGACTTGGAACCGGGCGCCGTTCGCTACCGGCGGCTCGTGCTCGGGGTCGAGGACCCCGACGCCGCGCGCGCGGGTTGAGTCGGCGCGCCGGGACGGCTGAGTCGGCCCGCCCAGCCGCGCTCCGATGAGTCTCGCCGACCGGTAACCCAACGCCGGGCCGCGACAGCGGCGGACAGGAATGTCGCTTCGCGCGGGAACGAGCGGCTTCTCGCTTGGAGTTGCCTGCTGCCCGCGTCGGCGTCTGCGAAGACAGCCGCGTTCAGGCGGTCAACTCGCCTGTCGTCCGCTGTCGGTCCGGCGGCGGCATGAGCGAGGGTGCGTCGCACGGATAGCGTGATCCGCATGAGCAGGTCGGCGGTGGTGCTGGCAACGGGGTACGGCGGGCCGGAGGTCCTCGAGCTCGTCGAGCAGGAGGTCGCCGAGCCTCGTCCGGGCGAGGCTGTGCTCGACGTGCGCGCGGCCGGGGTCAACCCGGTGGACTGGAAGATGTACAGCGGCGCGCGGGGTCGCGATCCGTCGGCGTTGCCG
>VAWY01000211.1 GCA_005888335.1 Actinomycetota bacterium | reverse complement strand
TGTGGGCGGGGTGCCGGGCCGAGCGAGGGCGAGCGGGGACGCGCCAGCCAGGTCGCGCGCGTCAAGAAGTGCTCGGTAGTCATGCGCTTCTTGACGCGTGCGATGACTGCGAGCGTCAATGCGCCAGCGGGCGCGCCGAGTGTCGAGAAGAGGCTCATGACGGATCCGTTCTTGACACGAGCGAACGGACGGGCCCGTGGGCCGCAGACGGACGGCCGCGCGGGTCGCGCCCCGCAAGCGCCTCACTCCTCAGAGCAATCCCACGCCGTCGCGACCCGGCGCACCGCACGGGCGGAGCTGCAGGACACCGAGGCACGACTACGCGACGCCCCGCGTACAGTCGTCCCGCGCGCGCCACAGCCCCTCCGGCCCGCGCTGCGCGGCGCCGACCAGGCGCAGGCGCTGGTGGCGCCGCTCATAGCCGGCACCCAGATGGCCCACGCCGGTCCCCACCGCCACGCCGATCCCCGTCGCGACGCCGGACAGCGCGTACGCGCGCACGTCGAGCACGCCGGCCTCGTCCAGGCGCCGGCGCAGGGCGGCCGACACCGCGACGGCCGCACCCAGGCGCGGACGGGGCGCGACAACCTCGCGCAGGAAGTCGCGCGCCGCGGCGAGGTTCTCGGGGTCGCTGAGGTCGAGGTGCTCCTCGGCCTCCCAGCGCCGCGCGCCGCGCAGGGCGCGCAGC
Organism: Actinomycetota bacterium; assembly: GCA_005888335.1. The sequence goes on along the minus strand of VAWY01000211.1, from coordinate 5,838 downwards.
GGCGCCGGGCCGCCGATGTGCACGCCGACCTCGCCGCCGCGCAGCACGCCGAGGTCGAGCGGTCGCCCCACGCGGTCGACGGTCACGGTGTAGAGCTCGTCGACGGCGCCTGCGCCGCCGAGCACGTCGGACTGTCCACGCGTGATCGAGCCGACGAGGTCGTTCCGCCGGCGCACGACGAACGTCCGCCGCCCGGTCGCATGCTGCGTGGCCACACCAGCGAGGTCCTCAGAGCCGAGCCGCAGCGCGCCGCCGTGCCCCGCGCCCGCCGTCGCCGCGACGAGCGTCACCGCCAGGCCGCGACGCGACGCACTCCACGCCGGCGCCGGCGCGCCCCGCGTGTCGGGGCGACCACCGTGCAGCACGCGGCGGCCGAGGTCGCCCGCCCCGTCGACCACGAGTCCACGCACGAGGCGGTCGGCCGCGCGCGCGTCGCGCAGCACCCAGGTCGTGCCCGAGCCGAGCATGGCGAGGACCGTCGCCTCGGCCTGCGTGCCGAGGCGTAGTGTCGTGCGGCCGACGCGTAGCTGCGCGCCTCCCCCGGCGGTGAGGTCGAGCCCAGCGAGCCGGTCGCGCAGGAAAGTGACCGCGACCGTCCCGTCCGAGCGCTCCTGGCGCAGCACGACCTCGCGCGAGCCGATCCGGATGATGGCGAGGTCCACGCTGCCGTCGTCGGTGACCTGGCTCGAGGCGACCACGCAGGGGCGCCGGTCCAGCCAGCACTGCCCGCCCGCGACGATGCACAGCGCCCGGCGAACCTCGGCGACCACGGCGCCCGCGACATCGCGCCCGGCGAGCGCGGGCACGGCGAGCGCCGCCAGCAGCACGCCCACGACCGCCACCACGCCCAGGTACTCCACGGAGGCCTGCCCCTGCTCGCTCGCCATGGCGCCAGCTTGGGCGGCGACGTGTCACGGCGCCACACCACTTCGTGACGATTCACGCGCGGTGGGCGAACCAGCTTTCCGCGATGAGGTCGCGGAACACGACGACGTCGCTCCCGTCGGAGGTCACGACCTCCCAGTAGCGCCGCCGCAACGGCCGGTCGGTCCACCACCGGTCCTCGACGAGCCATGACTCGCGGACCGCCTCGACCGCGCGCCCCTCGACGGCCAGCGGCCGCCCGCCGGCGTCCGCCCGCACGCGCGCCGGGCGGGGCTCGTTGAGCCGGCGCGGACCGGTCATTCGAAGGGGGTCAGCACCGCGCGGCGCTCGGGCACGCGCGAGTCGGGATCGGCGGCCAGGACGCGCAGCGCGGCGTCGGGCCCGGCGGCCGCGCGCGCCTGCCGGACGGCCTCGCGCAGCCGGGCGCGGCGCCGGCGCGCCGAGTCGTCCAGCAGCGCGCGCTGATCGCCGCCCGGCGGGCCGAAGCGCTCGACCGACAGCCGCAGCGTCTCGGCGGGCGCAGGCAGCTCGAGGATCCGCCGTCCCAGCGCGAGGCGCATGCGTTCGGCGTCGGCGAGCGCCTCTCGGAAGACGACGCGCTCGCGCCACGTGCCGCCCTCCACGAGCCGGGCGGCCACGGCCAGCGCGCGGATCGTGCGCCCGCGCCGCTCGCGGCGGGCGAGCAGGCGGTCGACGAGGAGGTGCAGCGCGCGCTCGAGCTGGACGCCGGACCCGGCCTCGGGCAGCTCGAGCGCCTCCTCGAGGACCTCGCCGGGGACCCGCGGGCGCAGCGGGGTCTCGTCGCGCCCGTGGGCGAGCTCGTACGCGGCGAGGCCGGCTCGCCCGAAGCGGTCGGCCAGGTCGGCGCGCCCGAGCCGTGCCACCTCGCCGAGGGTGGTGATGCCGAGCCGCTCGAGCGCGTCCGGGAGCTCCGCCGTGGCCGGGCGCAGGCGCAGCAGTCCCACCGGCTCGCCGGGCAGGTCGCGCACGGCGAGCACCAGTCCCCGACGCGGGCGCGCGCGATGCGCGGCGGCCAGCGCGACGAAGCGCGACGGCCCCGCCCCGAGCCGCGCCCGCCCGGCGCCCAGCGCGCGCCGCGCGGCGTCGAGCGTGCCGTCGAGGTGGCCGCCGTGCAGGCGGCGCAGGCCGCCGGCGGCGAAGCAGGCCGCGCCCGGCCGGTCGGACTCGACCGCCGCGCCGATCGACTCCAGGCGCTCGAGCACCCGCTCCCAGGCGTCGGCCGTGCCGACCGGGTCGGGCGGCACGAGCGCCAGGCGCGGGCAGCGCGCCAGCGCCTCGCCCATCCGCATCCCCGGCCGCACGCCGAAGGCCTCGGCGGCCGGCGAGACCTCACCCACGAACTGCTCGCGCCCCGGCTCGGGCGCGAGCGCGGCGGGCTCGGCCAGCAGCGCGGCGCGCCCGCCGGCGGCGACCACGAGCGCGAAGCGCGGGAGCAGGACGGCGACAACGGTCATGTCGAACGCATGTTCGCATTCCGTCCGACCCCGGCGCAAGCCTTCTCGTCATGCAGATGGCAACGAGCGCGTCAGACCGGCGGTTCGCCGAACATCTCCCCCAGCCGCATCGCGATCAGCATGTCGCCCTCGATCTGCAGGCGGCCGGTGAGCAGGGCGTGGCCCGGGTCGAGGTCGCGGCCGGTGATGCGCACCCAGTCGGCGAGGCCGGCGCGGATCGTGACACGCGGGTCGTCGCCCCGGCCGGGGCGCGCGCGGGCGCTGTCGGCGCCGACCTCGATCGTCCACGGCTTGACCCGGCCGTCGGCGGTGCGCAGCTCGTAGAGGATCTCGCCGGTGAAGCCCAGCGCGCGGTCCGGGCGGAAGCGATGGGTCATGCCGCCGAACAGGAAGCGCAGCCCGGGCTCGGAGCCGACGGTGCGCTCGAGGCGCCGGTCGTCGGCGCGGTGCACGAAGCGTCCGAAGGCCGCCTCGCCGCGCTCGGCGAGTCGCGCCGCCAGCGCCTCGCGCATGCGGCCGCCTGTGCCGTCGGTCGCCGCGGCGCGATCGAGGGCCGGCGGGCCGGAGTCCATGGGCCCCACGACGTACGCCGGGTCGGCCTCGCGCACCGGCGCCCGCCGGCCAAGCGCCGCCTCGATCGCGCCCGCCAGCCGCTCGTCCTTGCCGCGGTCGGCCTCCTCGGCGCGCTCGGCGAACTCGGGCAGCACCTCGGTCCCGAAGAGCTCGATCGCCTCCATGATGTGCTCGTGGCGGTTGCGGCCCGCCTGCATCACGAAGATCATCTGATCGACGCCGGCCGCCTCGTAGCGCCGCACGAGGTCGCGGACCTGGTCGGGCGTGCCGATCGCCCCGCGCAGCGACCCGAAGCCCTCCTGCAGGATCTTGACGCCGAGCGGCGCCTGGTCGGCGCGGATGATCGAGCGCGCGAAGCCCATCTCGTCGCGGCGCTCGAGGAACTCCTCCCAGATGTTGCTGCGCCCCGGACGGTGCGTGCCGAAGACGTAGTAGTGCGCCAGTGAGAAGCCGAAGAAATGCGCGCCGTCGATGCCCCGCTCGATGGCGTCGGCCTCGTCGCGCGCGACCATCATCGGCAGCGTGACCGCGAAGCGCGGGTTGACGGCGAACCCGCCGGGCACGCAGCGCGGGCTCGCGATGATCGCCTCGTACTCGTCGACCCACGCCCTCGCGTCCTCGGGCTCGATGAACGAGAACGACAGCACGCCGAGGCCCTTCTCGGCGGCCAGGCGGATCGTCTCGCGGCGCGAGCACGCCACCCACAGCGGCGGGTGCGGCCGCTGCACCGGCTTGGGCACGACGTTGCGCGCCGGCATGGCGAACCAGCGCCCGTCCCAGCCGGCGAACGGCTCCTCGACCATCATCCGCGTCACGACGTCGAGCCCCTCGGCCCACTGCGCCCGCTTGGTCTCACGCTCGACGCCGAAGCCGGCGAGCTCCATGCCCGAGGACGTCTCCCCCGTCCCGAACTCGACCCGCCCGCCCGAGACGAGGTCGAGCGTCGCGACGGTCTCGGCCACCCGGGCGGGGTGCTGGTAGCCGGGCGGCAGCGGCAGGATCCCGAAGCCCAGCCGGATGCGCGGCGCGCGCTGCGAGCAGGCGCCGAGGAAGACGTCGGAGGCCGACGAGTGCGAGTACTCCTCGAGGAAGTGGTGCTCGACCTCCCAGACGACGTCGAAGCCCATGCGGTCGGCGAGCTCGACCTGGTCGAGCGCGTCGGCGTAGAGCCCGCGCTCGGCCTCCTCGTCCCACGGGCGCGGCAGCTGGTGCTCGTAGAAGATGCCGAAGCGCATCGTCCCGCGGCGATGCTACCCCGGCGGCGGTCGTACCGACGGGCAGGCACACGTGCGCGTTCCCGCACGCGCCCGTGCGCGAACGCGCGCCGCACTCGCGTGCTCTGCGCTCACCGATACGACGTAACGGACCGGACCATGCGCGGATGTCGCTCCCATTCGCTCCCCCCTGCGCGCTCGCGGCGGCCCTGCTCGCCTGCGCAGCGCTCGCCGCTCCCGCTCCGGCCGCGGTGGCCGGCGCCGACAAGTCCATCATCGTCACCTCGAACACGTCGGACGTGTCGCTGACGGGCTTCGCCGACAACGCCGCGGTGACGCTCGTCCGCGACGGCCTGACGATCGCCACGGGCACCAACCGCAACGTCCCGGCCACGTCGCCCGCCGAGGGCGGCGTGAACTCGACCCACGTCGGCGCCGCCGGCGGGTGCTGGAACGGCTTCACGCCGCAACTTCTGCCCGGCGACCAGATCCGCATCGGCGCGGACAACACGGTCGTCCAGGACGTCACCGCCGAGCCGCTCGCGGTCGAGGGTGGCGAGTTCGTCGTGCGCGGGACCGCGCGCGGCCCGTCGGGAGCGCGTCTACCTGCCGCCGAGATCGATGCGCAGCTGCAGTCGCCCGGCGGCCGGTTCTCGCAGGGGTCGTCGGGCGGCCAGTTCCTCTCCGCCCAGGGCGGCGACCTCGGCGGCGTCATCACCTACGACGCACCCGGCTCGGCGCACTGGACCGCCCGCTGGCCGGCGCTCGGCGCGGCGGACAGCGCGTTCGCGCTCGCCGGCAGCGTGGTCGGCGCCTGGACCGGCCCGGCGGGAGCCCCGCCCACGGCGGGCGGAGAGCAGACGCTCTTCGAGGCCGGCGGGACGGCCGGCCCGATCGACAGCTGCGCAGCCGCGCCTTACTCGCCCGACGCCGTCACGGGCACCGACCACGATCCGCTCAACGCCGCGGGCACGGCGAGCGACCTCGTCGTCTCCGGCAGCGCCCAGCCGGGCGTCACGGCCGTGAGCGTGACGCTCACCGACGCCACGGGCAAGGCGGTCGCGCACGCGGCCACCCTCACCGGCCGCACCTGGTCGGCGACCTTCCCGGCGACCGAGGTGTCCGGACTGGCCGACGGCCCGATCGCGGCCGCCGGCGCCTACAAGATCACCGCGGGCACGTTCCACGGCGCGACGAGGACGATCACCAAGGACACGGTCGCGCCTGCCGCGCCGACGGCGAGCGTCCCCGCCGGAAGCTACGCGTCGGCGCAGAGCGTCGAGCTCGCCGCGGAGACCGGCGCGAGCATCCGCTACACGACCGACGGGTCGGACCCGACGGCCGCGAGCCCCGCCTACGTGGGCCCGGTCCGCGTGCCCGCCTCGCAGACGCTCAAGGCGATCGCGATCGATCCGGCGGTCAACGCGAGCCCCGTCGCCGCCTTCGCCTACGCGATCACGCCGGCGAGCGCCCCGGCGACGGCCGCCCTACCCCGCCTTCATCTCGAGGCGCTGCGGGTCCGGTCGCGGCTGACCCTGCGGGCGGCCCACCGCCGGGGGATCCGCGTGACGCTCTACGCCCCCGAGGGCGCCACCGTCGTCCGCGTGCGTCTCGTCCGCGGCCGGCGCGTCGTGGCCGAGGTCGTCCGGCCGGTCTCGCGCGGGCGCCTGCTTACCGTGGTGCTCCCGCGC
>VAWY01000054.1 GCA_005888335.1 Actinomycetota bacterium | reverse complement strand
CGCTCGCGCTCGGCCAGCAGCAGGCGCAGCCCGCTCGAGTCGATGAACGCCAGCTCGGCGAGGTCGAGCTCGAGGTCGACATACGGCGCCGAGGCGAGCAGGAGCTCCTCGAGGTCGGGCGCCGTCGTCAGGTCGAGCTCCCCGGCGACCGTGACCAGCAGCCGGTCGCCGTCGCGCCGTACGCGCATGGCGAAGTCCTGCCTGGACTGTGACTCCTCTGGCATCCGGCCTCGGCGTGCGAAGTCTAGGCCCACCGCCCAGACCGCTCAAGCCGCGCGCCGGAGGCCCTGACGTCGCAGCTCGAGCCGCAGCTTGTCGAGCACCGCGCGCAGGATGCGACTCACCTGCATCTGGGAAACCCCGATGCGCTGGGCGATCTCCGACTGCGTCCGGTCCTCGGCGAAGCGCAGGTGCAGGACGAAGCGCTCGCGCTCGCTGAGCACGTGGCGCGCCTGGCGCAGCGTGATGAGCAGCTCGCGGCGCCGCAGCTCGGCGTCGTCGCCGCCGAGCGTGTCGATGAGCGCCAGGTCGTCGCTGTCGCCGCCCACCCGCGCCTCGAGCGAGGTCGCCCGGTACGCGCGCCCGGCCAGCAGCGCCTCGACGACCGCCTCGAGCTCGAGCCCCACGGCGTCGGCGACCTGCTGCGGCGTCGGCGAGCGCCCAAGTCGCGCCTCGAGCTCGCCGACCGCACGGTTGACGCGCAGGACGTCCTCCTGGAGCCCGCGGGGGACGCGCACCGACCACGTCTGGTCGCGCATGTGGCGGCGCATCTCGCCGAGCATCGTCGGGACCGCGTACGAGGACAGCGCGGAGCCCTGGGCGGGGTCGAAGCGCTCGAGCGCCTTGGTCAGCCCGAACAGCCCCGCCTGGAGGAGGTCGTCGTGCGGCGCCTTGCCCGCGTAGCGGCGGGCCAGCTGGTGCACGAGCGGCAGCATCTCGGCGACCAGCAGCTCGCGCGCCTCGCGGTCGCCCGCGCGATAGCGGCGCAGGAGCCGCTCCCAGTGCGCGTCTCTGGCATTCCGCTCCAGGGCAACGCGCGGCACGCCGCCCCCCGACTCTGCTGGCACTGGCTCCCTCGTCGATCGCTGGACCGCACGCGCTCGCCTGCCGGCGGCGCGCCCCCGCCCGTCCTGTCAGACCTCTTTCCCGACGGGCGCAGCGGGCATTCGTCCGATCCCGCGAGCTGGACGACTGGTCGATCGCGCGCTGCAGAGCTAGGCTCCCGGCACCGAGCGAAGGAGGCCCGCACCGATGAGTTTCCAGACCGGCGACCGCGTGATTGTCGAGTCCGAGTCCACGAGCAAGCCCCACCGCGCCGGGGTCATCGAAGAAGTGGTGCGCGACGAGCCGTCGCCGCGCTACCGCATCCGCTGGGATGACGGGCGCGAGAGCATCTACACGCCCTCGTCGGGCGCGCTGAGGCGCGAGGAGCCGGCCCGGACCTAGGTCTCGTCGTCGCGCGAGCGGACGGCGCTCCGGCGCCGTCCGAGCCGCAACGGCACGATCCGCACGAGGCGTCGGCGGGGCGGCGAGCCCGTCCGCGACGAGCGCCAGCGATCGAGCGTGACCCCCTCGGGGACGTCGCACTCGACATACCGGAAAGCGTTCTCGTGCAGCATGCGACGACCCTCGCATGGCCGTGGAATGAGAACAGGGGCGATATCACGTGTCTGCTTTTCGGCGGAATGGCAAGTTCGGTGCGAGAACTCGCAACACGGCCCGAGCGCTGGACCGGCAGCCCTGAAACCGGTAGTTTCGGCCTTCCCCAAGTTTCAGGAGGGAAGTCGTATGGAAGCGGCTTCTGGTGGTTCATCGGGACGGTGAGTGATGCCTGCCCGATTCGAAGTCACGGATGAGGCGCTAGACGCCAAGCGCCACATCGTCGCGGTCAGCGGCGAGGTGGACCTGTACACGGCCGCGGACCTCCGCGCGGCGCTTTCACACGCCGTGGAAGAAGGCTGCACGAGCCTGGTCATCGACTTGACGAACACGCACTTCATGGACTCGACGGGACTGAGCACGCTCGTCAGCGCGCAGAAGCGGATGCGCTCGCGCGGCGGCAAGCTCGTCATCGTCAACGTGGACCCCAGCCTCGCCTACACGTTCCAGATCACCGGCCTCGATCTCGTCTTCAAGGTCGTCGGCGATCGCTTGGAGGCCCTCGCCGAGCTCGAGACCGTCTGACGGACCGGAGGCCCGTGCGGGCCGCCGCGCTCGGCGCGATCATTGCGGTATGTCCGCGCATGGTCGCCTCCTCGCTGCCGAGGTGGGTGAGCTCGCGGGCGTCTCGGGCACGACCATCGGGCAGTGGGCGCGGCGCGGCTACATCCGCTCCTCGCAGTCGACGGGCGAGCCGCGCGTGTACTCCGTCGAGGACGTCGCCGAGGCGGCGATCGTCGCCGACCTGCTCGCCCGCGGCGTGCGCCACGCCGACGTGCGCCACACGGTCGAGCGCCTGCGCGGCGAGTACGGCACCTGGCCGCTGAGCGAGGCCCGGCTGGCCGTCACGTGCGGCGAGCTCCGGCCGCGCATCGTCCTGCGCGAGGACGGCCGCGCGTGGGCGCTGGGCGCGCGCGGCTGGCAGCAGCTCGCGGTCCTGCCCGACCTCGACGAGGTCCGGCTGCGCTTCCGCCACTAGGCGCGCGCGAGGAACGGCTCGGCGATCTGAAGGACCGCCTCGGGAGCCTCCTCGGCGAGGAAGTGACCGGCGCCGGCGATCACCTCGGTCGGGACCCCAGGGCTGGTGCCGGCGATCCGCCGCAGCAGGCTGGTCTCGCCCCACAGCAGCAGCGCCGGGACGCGCAGGTCGTTGCGGCGGCGCGCCTGCGCGACCAGCTCGCGCGTGAGGAACGTCCGGTAGCACGCCACGCTCGCCGCTGCGCGCGCCGGCTCGCGCAGCGGCTCGGTGTAGGCGGCGACCTCGTCGTCGCCGAAGCGAAAGCGCGGCCCCGAGCCCAGGCGCAGGATCAGGGGCACCAGCCGACCCGACGTCATCAGCCGCAGGCCGAGCCACGGCGTGGCGAGCGCGAATTGATAGCTCGCGAACGGCAGGAAGAGCAGCTGGCCGGGATGCGCCGGCGTCCGCCACGGCGGCGCGATGTCGAGCGCGACGACCCGCTCGACGCGCTCGGGATGCTGGAGGGCGAGCAGGAAGGCCGCGTAGCCGCCCCAGTCGTGGCCCACGAGCCGCACGCGGTCGAGGTCCTCGGCGTCGAGCAGGGCCAGCACGTCGGCGGCGAACGTCGTCTTGGCGTAGTCGCCCGGCGGCGCGTCCGACCACCCCCAGCCGCGCAGGTCGGGCGCGATGACGCGATAGCGCTCGGCGAGCCGCGGGATGAGCGCGCGAAACGACCACCAGTGCTGCGGCCACCCGTGGAGCAGCACCAGCGGCGGGCCGTCGCCCGCCTCGGCCACATGGAGGCTCACGCCGCGCGTCGCGACCGTCCGATGACGCACGCCGGCGACCGGCGGCAGGTCCTCCAGGCGCATGCGTCCCAATCCTGACAGTTCGCGTTTGCCCTCCCGAACCGCTGGGGAAGCCCCGAACACAACACACATCCGAGGAAGCGGTTCGGCCTCACCCCCAAGCCCGCTTCCTCGGACCGGCAGACGGCAGGGCGGAAAACTCCGTCTGCCCCCGAGCGCCTGGCCCCCCACGCCAGGCGTTCGTCGTGTTGGCGGCCATCCGCGACCGGCGGTGGGGAGGAGCGGCCGGGACCCCGTCGAAAGACCGGTGCGCACATGAAGCGCGCCGCGACGACCACCCCGCTGCCCTACGAGGGCGTTCGCCATCAGACGCTGGCGGCCTACATCCAGGCGCGCTTCGACGAGTTCTCGCGCTCGCAGAAGGACGTCGCGCAGTACATCGTCGACCACCTCGATGAGGCGGCCTTCCAGACGGCCGAGGAGCTCGCCCGGCGCGCGAACACGTCGAGCTCGACGGTCGTGCGCTTCTCGCAGGCGCTCGGCTTCGAGGGCTTCCCCGAGCTGCAGGGCGCGGCGCGCGAGGAGTACCGCCGCATGCACGCCCCGCAGGCGACGGGGGGCGCCGCAGCGGCGCCGCTGTTCTCGCTCGACCAGAGCGAGTTCGAGACCGCGCTGGCCGCCGACCACGTCAACGTCGAGGAGACCGCGCGCCGCGTCTCGCGCTCCGACGTCGAGGCGGCCATCGACGCGCTGTCGTGCGCGCCCCGCGTGCTGATCGTCGGCACCGACCAGATGGCGTTCTTCGCGTCCTACCTGCGCCACCTGCTCGCGCTGCTGGACCTGCGCGCCGACATCGTCGCCTCACCGTCGCAGGAGGCGCTCGGCAAGCTGAGCCGCATCGACGCCGACACGCTCGTCGTCGGCCTGAGCGCCGGGCGCCCGCACCCGCTCGTCGTGCGCGCGATGAAGCTCGCCCGCCACCGGAAGGCCAAGACCGTGGCCATCACCGACGCGACGCTCAGCGAGGTCGCCAAGCTCGCGCAGGTGCGGCTCTACTACTCCTCGAACTCGCCCGCGTACGTGCGCTCGCACACCGCGCTGCTGGCCGTGGTCCAGGCGCTCGCGTACGGCGTGTACAGCCGCGACGCATCGCAGTACGCGGAGCGGATAAAGGCGTTCAGGCTGAAGTAGTCCGGCTTGTATCGTGCGCTTCGCCATGCGCGACGAAGCCACGTTCCGGGTCAAGGCCGGCCTCGCCGAGATGCTCAAGGGCGGCGTCATCATGGACGTCGTCACGCCGGAGCACGCCAAGATCGCCGAGGACGCCGGCGCGGCCGCCGTCATGGCGCTCGAGCGCGTCCCCGCGGACATCCGCCGCGACGGCGGCGTGGCCCGGATGAGCGACCCGGCGATGATCCGCGCCATCCAGGAGGCGGTGACCATCCCGGTCATGGCCAAGGCGCGCATCGGCCACTTCGCCGAGGCGCAGGTGCTCGAGGCGCTCGAGGTCGACTACATCGACGAGTCCGAGGTGCTGACGCCCGCCGACGAGGCTCACCACATCGACAAGTGGGCGTTCAAGGTGCCGTTCGTGTGCGGGGCCACCAATCTCGGCGAGGCGCTGCGGCGCATCGGCGAGGGCGCGGCGATGATCCGGTCCAAGGGCGAGGCGGGCACCGGCGACATCGTCGAGGCGGTCCGCCACCTGCGGGCGATCGTCGGGGAGATCAAGCGGCTCGGGACGCTCGACGAGGCCGAGCTGTTCGCCGCGGCCAAGGCGCTGCAGGCGCCCTACGACATCGTCCGCGCCGTCGCCCACGAGGGGCGGTTGCCGGTGCCGCTGTTCTGCGCCGGCGGGATCGCCACGCCGGCCGACGCCTCGCTGGTCATGCAGCTCGGGGCCGAGGCGGTCTTCGTCGGCTCGGGGATCTTCAAGTCCGAGGATCCGGCGCCCCGCGCGCGGGCCATCGTCGAGGCCACGACGCACTTCAACGACCCGCTGCGGGTGGCCAAGGCGAGCGAGGGGCTCGGCGCGCCCATGATCTCGCTCGAGGCGCGCAAGCTCGAGACCGAGCAGCTGCTCTCGCCGCGCGGGTGGTGACGCCGGTCGTCGGCGTCCTCGCCCTACAGGGCGACTTCGAGGCGCACGCGAAGGTCCTGCGCGAGCTCGGCGCGCACCCGCGCGAGGTGCGCACGCCGGCCGGCCTCGAGGGGCTCGACGGGCTGATCATCCCGGGCGGCGAGTCCACGACGATGACGCTGGGCATCGAGCGCGAGGGCCTCGCCGAGCCGCTGCGCGAGCTCGCGGCCGCCGGGACCCCGATCTTCGGCACGTGCGCCGGGCTGATCATGCTCGACCGCGACCACCTGGGCGTCATGGACATCGTCGCGCGGCGCAACGCGTTCGGCCGCCAGGTCCGCTCGTTCGAGGCCGACCTCGACTTCCCCGGCATGGACGGCGGGCCGGTGCGCGCGGTCTTCATCCGCGCGCCGTGGATCGCCGAGGCCGGCGATGACGTGACGATCCTCGCCGAGGTCGACGGCCATCCGGTGGCCGCCGAGCAGGGGGACATGCTCGTCGTCAGCTTCCACCCCGAGCTCACGGGCGAGACGCGTCTCCACGCGCGCTTCCTGGAACGCGTCCGCGCGCGGCCTACTGATCGCGTTTGAGCCGCCCGCTGGGCGGACAGGCTGGTTGCTGGCGCAACGACAGCGGAGGTTGGCGATGTTCAGTGCAGCACTACGCGGTGTGATCGGGATCCTCTTCATGGGCCACGGCCTGCAGAAGCTCAAGGGCTGGTTCGGCGGCCATGGCATCGAGGGGACCGCCGGCTTCTTCGAGATGCTCGGGCTGCGGCCGGGCAAGCGGCACGCGACCGCGGCGGGCCTGTCCGAGACCGTCGGCGGCGGACTGCTCGCGCTCGGCGCGCTGACGCCGCTCGCCACGACGCTGCTGATCGGCACGATGGTCACCGCCATCCGCAAGGTGCACGCGCCCAAGGGACCGTGGGTGACCGAGGGCGGCTACGAGTACAACCTGGTGCTGATCGCGGCGCTGACCGACCTCGCCGAGCACGGCCCGGGCTCGGCGTCGGTCGACGCCGCGCTCTTTCCGCGGCTCAAGGGTCCGGCGTGGGCAGCGCTCTCGCTGGGCGCGGGGATCGCGGGGTCGTACCTGGTCACCGAGCGGCTGACCGAGCCTGCGCCGGCGCCCGAGGCCGCGCCCGAGGCCGAGCCGGCCGCGACGTCGGCCGGCCGCTTCGCAGGCGAGGGCGACGGCACGACGCAGGCGGCCGAGCAGCAGCCGACGCAGACTTGACGGTTCGCGTCGCACCGACGCTTCACGCCATGGCGACCGTGTACGGGCTCTCCCGCGAGGGGGGCCCGCGGTCGCGGCGCTTTGACGCCTACCTGCGCCTCGTCCGCGACCACGAGGGCGCCGGGTGCCGCTATGCCGCCGAGCTCGCCGCGCAGTGGGTCGCCGAGCTCGGCCCGGCGCGGGCGCTGCGCCGGTCGCCCGGCGACCTGGCTACTCCACCACCAGCCCGTGCCGCATCGTGTTCTCGGTGATCACCCGCGGCTCGACGAACGAGAGCAGGTAGTCCGGTCCGCCGGCCTTTGTGCCCGTGCCCGAGATGCGGTTGCCGCCGAACGGCTGGCGGGCCACCATCGCGCCGGTGATGGCGCGGTTGACGTAGAGGTTGCCGACCGGCAGGCGGGCGGCGACCTCGTCGACCGTGCGGGGGTTGCGGGAGAACAGCCCGCCGGTGAGGGCGAAGCGCAGCTCGTCGACGCGCGCGACCGCCTCGTCGAGGTCGCGCGCGCGCTCGACGGTCAGCAGCGGGCCGAAGACCTCCTCGCGCAGGAGGGGCGAGGCAGGATCGAGGTCGGCGGCGAGCGTCGGCGCGCAGAACCAGCCGGCGGTCGGAACGGCGCCGTCGGCGGCCTGCGCGGCGATCCGGCCGTCGCGCGCGGCGATCTGGGTGTAGCGGTCCACGCGCTCCTGCGCGGCGCGCTCGATGACCGGCGGCACGTCGATGCCGAACGTGTCGGCCTGGCCCACCTCGAGCACGGCGACCGCGCCGGCGAGGCGCTCGAGGAGCGCGTCGTGGATCGCCTCGTGGACGATGACGCGCGCCGCCGCCGAGCACTTCTGCCCCGCGTAGCCGAAGGCCGACTGGACGATCGCGGGCACGGCGTCGTCGAGATCGGCGTCGCCGTCGACGAGCACGCAGTTCTTGCCGCCCATCTCGGCGACGACGCGCTTGAGGTGGCGCTGCTCCTCGGGCGTGTCGCCGGCCGCCCGCAGGATCGCCAGCCCGACCGGCGCCGACCCGGTGAACGCGATCACGTGCACGAGCGGGTGGCGGACGAGCGCGGCGCCGGTGTCGCCCTCGCCGGGCAGCAGCGCGAGCGCCTCGTCGGGCACGCCGCCGCCCTCACGCAGCGCGCGCACGACGACGAGCCCGCAGCCGGGCGCCTGCTCGGCGGGCTTGAGGACGGCCGTGTTGCCCGTCACCAGGGCGGCGGCCACCATGCCCATCGGGATGGCCACCGGGAAGTTCCACGGGGCGATCACGCCGCAGACGCCGCGCGGCACGTAGCGCATCTCGTTGCGCTCGCCGGGCACCTGGAGCAGAGGGCGGCCGGCGTCGAGGGACAGCGCGCCGCGGGCGTAGAACTCCAGGAAGTCGATCGCCTCGCAGACGTCGGCGTCGGCCTCGGCCCACGGCTTCGCGCACTCGCGGACCTCGAGCGCGGCGACCTCGGCGCGGCGCTCGCGCAGCCAGGCCGCGGCGGCGACGAGCGCGCCGGCGCGCTCGGCGGCGCTGCGCCGCGCCCAGCCGGGGAAGGCGCCGGCCGCGGCGCGCGCCGCGGCGTCGACCTCGGCGGCGGTGGCGCTCGCGGCGACCGCGACGACGCGCTCCGGGTTGCCGGGGTCGGTCGAGACGATCTCCTCGCCGTCGCGCGCGTCGGCGCCGATGAGCACCGGCACGCGCAGCGGCAGCTTGGGCTCGAGCGCGACGAGGGCGTCGAGCAGGCGCTGGCGCTCTGAGGCGCGGCGCAGCTCGAGGATCGGCTCGTTGGCGAAGGGCGGGAGAGCGATCACGGTCAAGGCGCGGCGAGCAGCTGCTCGAGCGGCACGCCGCGCGCCTGCTCGTGGAGGAACGATTCGTTGGAGGTGTTCTCGAGGAGGCGGCGGACGAGGTAGGCCATGCCCGCGACGAGGTCGCCGACGGGGCAGTACGTCCGTACGCGGAAGCCCTGGGCGGCGAGCGCGTGCTGGAGGTCGTCGCCCAGGCCGCGCAGGACCTGGAGCTCGAGGTCGCGGTCGTCGCTGCCGGTCCGGCGATTGGCGGCGATCGCGTGCGCGACCGAGCGCAGGTTGTGACTGGCCACCGCGACGCGGACGAGCGGACGGGCCTCGAGCAGGCGGACGGTCAGGGCCTCGAAGTTGCGGTCGCAGTCGGCCTTGACGTCGAAGACCGGCGCCGGCCAGCCGTGCTGGCGCGCCTCGACGATCTCGTGGTCCCAGTAGGCGCCCTTGACGAGACGCACGACGAGCGGGGTGGCCCGCGGCGTCGCGCGGGCCCAATCGAGGAGACGGTCGAGCAGCTCGCCGCTGTCGCGCAGGTAGGCCTGCAGGACGACCCCGGCGCTCGGCCCGGCGCGGAACTCCTCCTCGGCGAGGAGCTCGCGGACGAGTTCGGCGATCGCCTCGCGCGAGTCGAGCGACTCCATGTCGATGTGCAGGTGCGCGTCGAGCTCGGCGGCGAGGCGCAGGAGGCCGCGCAGGCGCGTGGCGGCGTCGCGCTTGCCGCGCTCGGGGGCGTCGGGGCGCAGCAGGGGAGTGAGCGCGCTGACCTTGACCGAGAGGTTGGCGCGGGGGAGGCGGCCGCTGGCGTCCTGCTCGAGGGCGGGGCGGGCGGGCAGCCGCGCGTAGATCTCGGCGAGCGAGCGGAGCGCGTCGGCGCAGCGCTGCGCGTAGCGGTCGGCCTCGGTGGTGGTGACGGTGGCCTCGCCGAGGAGGTCGACCGACGTCGCGACGCCGTCGTGCCAGAGGTCGCGGAGCACCTTCTCGGCGCCGCGTGGGGTCTCGGCGACGATGAACCGGTGGGCCATGTGCCGCACGCCGGCGGCGGACGCGGCGCCCAGCGCCTTGCGCCCGGCGCGGCTGTCGCCCATCCGCATCGCCATCGCGAGCGGCGGAGGCCGCGTCTCGACCTCCTCGAGGAAGCTGGTCAGGTGGGCGGCGAGGTCGTCCAGGGACCGGCAGGCGGGGACGACGTCGACGAAGCGGAAGAGCGCCGCGCGCAGCTCGTCGTCCTGGGCGGCGAGGTCCATCGCCTTGGCGTCGAGCGCCTTGACCGGGTGGCGCGCCGCACTCGGGAAGGCCGCCGCCAGCCGGGCGCCGATCTCGCGGATGTCATGTTCGAGATCGGCCGGCGCTGTGCTCACGTCACTGCGACGGCGTCGTCGCCGGCTGGAAGCCGCCCGGCTCGTCGGCGGCCGGCGCGCCGCCGTCGAACGGCGGCGCGGCGGATTCCGAGTTGCTGCGCGCGCGGGCGTCCAGGTGGGTCTTCTGGCGGGCGGCGCCGGTCCGGGGCGGCGGCGCGGCCGGCGGGGTGGGCGTGGCCGACGGCGACGACGTGGGCGGCGCCGGCGTGATCGCGGACGACGGCGCCGGCGGTGCGGCGGCGGAGCGCTTGTGCGCGCGCGACGGCTGTCCGGGCTTGCCGGCGGGCAGCGGCGTGGTCAGGGCGCGGCGGGGAACATGCACGGTGGCGGGCGGCAGAACCGCCTCGGTCTCGATCGATCCGCCCGGCCCCCGCCCCTCGCCGCCCTCGAACACCCCGGCCACGGCCAGCGCCGCCACCACGGCGGCGACGAGCACGAGCGAGGGCACGAGGATCCGCGTGGCGACCACCGGCCACGGACGGTCCCGGCCGCCCGCCGCGCCGGCGGCCGCGAGCTCGGCGGGATCCCACGACAGCGCCGGCGCTCCGTGCGGCTCGCCGGGCGGCGATGCCGTGGCGGGTTCGCCAGGGTGGTCGTCGCCGGTCGGCGGTCGGCGCGCGTCGTCGGTTGCGGGCGGCTCTGCCGTCGGCGGGGCGCCGGAGCGGCCCGCCGGGTGGGGCGGCGCTGCGACCGGCGGCGCGCCGGAGCGGCCCGCGGCGGTCGCCGGCTCCCCGGGCCGTCGGCCGGGGGCCTCGGCGCCCGCCGGCCGCGTCCCGCCCGCCTCGGTCGCCCCAGCGCCCAGCGCGCGGCCGTTGCCGTTGATCGCCGCGCCCGCGGGCTGGGGGCGGGGCGGCGCGTGGCGCTCGTCGGCGTTGGGGGCCGCCGTGCGCAGCGCGGCGAGCAGCCCGCCGGCGGCCGGGTCGGGAGGGGGGAGGTCGGGCGCGTCGTGGTAGGCGCGCTCGCCCTCGGTGAAGCGCGTCGCCGCCGCGCGGCAGTCCTCGCAGCGCTCGAGGTGGCGGGCGAGGCGCATCCGGTCCGCGGCGGTGAGCTCGCCCTCCGCGCGGGCCACCAGCAACTCTGCGACCAGGGCACACGTGGCCGCGCGGCGCCGCGCCAGCGTGCCGCGCGGGGCGGCCGGCCGGGGCGCGCACGCCGCCGCCGCCCGCCGGGTCCCGGACAGCAGCAGCGCCTCGGGGTCGAGCGCGCGCGGCTCGGCCGCCGCCACGACCTCGCGCCGGAAGCGGGCGAACGCCTCGCCGGCCGCCTCGAGCGCGCGGCCCGGCGCCGCCACGCGGTCGCAGTAGGCCAGCACCGCCGCGCCGCGTCGCGCCACAAGGGCGCCCAGCGCCGCGCGATCGCCGTCGCGGATGCCCTTGGCGGTGACGGCTGCTGTCGGTGCGTGCGCCATGACAGCTAGAGGTTATGTGCCTCAGCGGCCAGCAGAGCATCGATCTGCCTCGCCGTCGCGTCCCACGAGAACCGCGCCGCCCGCCGGCGCCCCGCGGCCGCGAGGCATTCGGACAACGCCCGGTCCGCGACGACGGCGCACACCGCGTCGGCCACCGCACCGGAATCCGCCGGATCGACGAGCAGCGCGGCGTCCGCGCACGTCTCGGGCAGCGCCCCCGCCGCCCCGGCCACGACCGGCGTGCCGCAGGCCATCGCCTCCAGGCAGGTCAGCCCGAAGCCCTCGTGCCGGCTCGGCAGCACGAAGGCCTCGGCTCCCGCGTAGAGCCCGGGCAGCCGCGCGTCGTCCACGTACCCGAGCGCCCGCACGCCGGCCGGCGACGACGGCGCCCCGTGGTGCGCGCGCCGCGATCCCGCCGTCACGACCGAGACCCCGCGCGGAGCCAGGGCGCTCGCCACTGCCGCCAGCGCCGCGAAGTTCTTGCGCTCGCTCTCCCCGGCCACGCACAGCACGTAGGGGCCCGGCAACCCCAGCGACCGCCGCGCGCGCGCAGCGTCCGCAGCCGGCGTGAACCGCTCGTCGACCCCGCCGGGCACCACGTCGGCCTCCACGCCGGTGAACGCCGCCAGCTCGGCGCGCGAGAAGCGCGAGACCGTGATGACCCGCCGCGCGCGGCGGACGACCGCGGGCAGCACCCGGCGGTGCCACGCGGCGTATGCGGCCGAGAACCACTCCGGGTGCGAGAGCGCCACGGCATCGTGGACGACGACGACGTTCGCCGGCCACGCCAGCGGTGCGAGGTTGGCCGGGTTCAGCACCAGCCGCGCGCCGAGCCGCCGCGCGCGCAGCGGCAGCGCGACCTGCTCCCACGCCTGGCCCGCCTGGTAGCTGAGCGCCCGCGGCGGCCGGGCGATCGCGTACGCCTCCGGGCGCAGCGCCGGCAGCCGCGCGGCGAGCTCGACGGCCCAGCGCTCGACCCCGCTCAGCTGTCGCCGCGCGGCCGCCCGCGCGTTGACGAGGACCTCAGGCAACCGTGAAACGCACTCGCGCTTTGAGACCCTCGGCAACCCTCATCTAGCACACCTCAAAGCGCGCAACGCCCTGGGCGTCGACCTCCTCGCGCACGCGCCCCTCGTTGAGCAGCAGGTCGGTGTGACCCAGCACCTCGGACAGCGTCAGGTAGGCCTGCGTGACCGCCACGTTGCCCCACAGCGCGTGCGCCAGCTCGTAGGCGCTCTGCGGGCGCTCGGCGATGAGCCGGTAGAGCTTCTCGGCGCGGCGGGCGTGCATGCGGAAGCGCTCGTCGATCAGCTTGCGGTGGTCCTCGATCGGATCGCCGTGGCCGGGCAGCACGAGCTCGAGCTCCATCTCGCGCGTGCGCTCCAGCGAGGCCAGGTAGGCGACGAGCGCCTGCGGGCGCTCGCCCGTGCCGCCGTCGCCGTCGAGCGGGCGCGTGATCAGCGGGTTCGACGAGATGTGCTTGATGAGGTGGTCGCCGCCGAGGAGCAGCCCGCGTTCCTCGTCGTGGAACAGCGTGTCGGTCGGCGAGTGCCCGGGGCGGTGAAGGACCCGCAGGGTGCGGTCGCGCAGCTCGACCGTCGCGCCGTCGCTCAGCGGCCGCGTCACCGTCGCGGCCGCGCCCCAACCGCGGAACGTCGCCGCGACGGCGCGCAGCGCGTAGCGCACCTCCTCCGGGATCCCGTGGCGGGCCATGATCGCGTCGGCGAACTCGTCGTCGGCGGCCATGTTCTTCCCGTAGCCGGCCGCCCACGGCGCGAGCACGTCGAGGGCGGCCACCTCGGCGCCCGACCGGCGAGCGAGGATCGCCGTCAGCCCGAGGTGGTCCATGTGCTGGTGCGAGATGACGATCAGCCCGAGGTCCTCGACCGCGTGGCCGTGCGCGGCCAGCGCGCGCTCGAGCTCGTCGAGCGCCTTGCCGGAGTTCGGGCCCGTGTCGAGCAGCGTGAGCGGCTCGTCCTCGAGCAGGTAGCAGTTGACCCGCCCGACGGCGAACGGCGTGGGGATCGGCAGGCGCCGAATGCCGGCGTCGGCGGCGAGGGGCGGGAGTTCCATCCGGCTGCGAAGGCTACGGTCCGCCGATGGACACCACCAATCTGCAGGGCCGGACGGTGCTCGTGACCGGCGCGGGCAGCGGCATCGGCCGGGCGACCGCGCTCCTGGCCGCCCGCCGCGGGGCGGACCTCGCGATCTGCGACGTGAACGAGCCCGGCCTCGCCGAGACGGAGCGCGAGGCGCGCGCGCTCGGCCGCAGCGTGCTGGCCCGGCCCGTCGACGTCGCCGATCGCGCGGAGATGGCCGAGTTCGCCGACGCCGTCGACGCCCTCGACCTGCTCGTCAACAACGCCGGGGTCGGCCTGGCCGCCGGCTTTCTCGAGACGACGCTCGACGACTGGGACTGGATCGTCTCGATCAACCTGCTCGGCGTCGTCCACGGCTGCCACTTCTTCGTCCCCAAGATGCGCCCCGGCGCCCACGTGGCCAACCTCGCCTCGATGGCCGGCTACCACGCGAGCCCCGCGCTCGTCGCCTACACGACCACGAAGTTCGCGGTCCTCGGCCTCAGCGAGGCGCTGCGCGAGGAGCTGCGCCCGCTCGGCATCGGCGTGACCGCGATCTGCCCGGGGATCATCAACACGCCGATCACCCGCAACGCCCGCGCTCGCGGCCGCGCCGACGACCCCGAGGTCCGCGAGCGCCTGGTCCGGATGTACGCGCGGCGCAACTACGGGCCCGAGCGCGTCGCCGAGAACCTCCTCAAGGCGGTCGCGCGCAACCGCTCGGTCGCGCCGGTCGCCCCCGAGGCGTGGCTGGCCTACGGCATCAAGCGCGCCTCGCCGCGGCTCGCGGGCTGGGTCGCGCGCCGGCTGGCGTCCGCCACGGAGTAGCCGGGTAGACGGCCGGTGTGGCCGAGCAGATCGTCACCTTGCCGGGCGGCGAGCGCATCCGCATCCGGCCCGTCACCCCGGACGGCCCGCCGGCTGCTGCTGTCGGGGTTCGCGCGCTTCAGCGCGCGGTCGCGCCAGCCGTCGACGTCACCCGCAGCGACCACGAAGAGCTCGAGATCTGCGTCGAGCTGCCGGTCTCAGAGGTGGGCCGTGTCGTTGTAGGAGCGCACGGTCCAGAGGTCGTCGAGCACCACCAGCTCTGAGATCGAGCCGTTGTCGGCCCAGGCGAAGGCGAGCGGCCGGCTTCCGGCGGCGAGCGCCAGCGCCTGGCCGATGACGCCGCCGTGGACGACCACGACGACGCGCTCGCCGGCGTGCGCGGCGCCGATGCGCGCGATCCCGGCCCGCACCCGACCCGCGAACTCGGCCGCGGGCTCCGCGCCCGGGATCACGTCCCAGCGGCCCACCTCGCGCAGGCGCAGCGCGATCGGGTGCGCCTCGCGCACGTGCTTGCGGTACAGGCCGCCCTCCCAGTCGCCGAGGAAGACCTCGCGCAGGTCGGGCTCGACGCGCGGCTCGAGCCCCAGCCGCGCGGCCAGCGGCGCGGCGGTCTGGGCGGTGCGGCGCAGCGGCGTGACGTAGATCGCCGCGAGGTCCTCGCCGCCCAGTCGCTCGGCCAGGCGGGCGGCCTGCTCGACGCCGACCGGGTCGAGCTCGGGATCGCTGGCGCCGCCGAGCAGCGGCGGCGGCTCGTCCTCGCGGAACGGCGCCGACTCGCCGTGCCGGACGAGGAGCAGCGTCGCGGCGCCGGGCGGCGGGACGTAGCCGCGGCGACCACGGTCGCGGCGACCGGGGTCGCTTGCGAGTTCGCCTGGCGGCGAACTCGGGTCAGCCACGGATGATCCCGAGCACCTCGTCGCGCCGGCGCACCATGTCCTGCTCGGAGACCAGCGACTCGAGCGTCAGGCGCAGCAGCGGCTCGGTGTTGGACGGCCGCACGTTGAAGTGCCAGTCGTCGTAGTCGATCGAGACGCCGTCGATGTGCGCGATCGCCGCGTCGGCGTAGCGCTCCTCGAGCTCGCGCATCTTGGACTGCTGGTCGGCGACCTCGGAGTTGATCTCGCCGGAGATGAAGTAGCGCGAGCGGTAGGGCTCCAGCAGCTCGCTCATCCGCGCGCCCTCGACCGAGAGCTTCTCGAGGATGAGCAGCGCCGGGATCGTCCCGGAGTCGGCGTTGTAGAAGTCGTGGAAGTAGTAGTGCCCGGAGACCTCGCCGCCGAAGACGGCGCCCTCGTCGCGCATGCGGGTCTTGAAGAACGCGTGGCCGACGCGGTTGACGTGAGCCGTGCCGCCGGCGCGCTCGACGGTGTCGGGCACGGCGCGTGAGGCGCGCGCGTCGTAGAGGATCGCCTCGCCGGGGCGCTTGGCCAGCAGGTGCTCGGCGAGGACCGCCGTGAGGAAGTCGCCGTCGACGAAGCGGCCGGTGTCGTCGATGAAGAAGCAGCGGTCGGCGTCGCCGTCCCAGGCGATGCCGAGGTCGGCCTGGGTCTCCCGGACCTTGTCGACGATGAAGCGGCGGTTCTCCTCGAGCAGCGGGTTGGGCTCGTGGTCGGGGAACTCGCCGTCGGGCACCCAGTAGGTCTCGACGAGATCCAGCCCGAGGCGCTCGAGGATCGGGCCGGCCATCGGCCCCGCCATGCCGTTGCCGCCGTCGACGACGACGCGCATCGGGCGGATGTTCGCCGGGTCGATGAACTGCAGCGCGGCCTGCTGGAAGTCGGCGCTCACGTCGACGTCCTCGACGGCCCCGCCGCCGGGCGCCCCGTCGGGCAGCCCGCCCTCGACGAGCCGGCGGATGTCCTGGATCCCGCGGTCGCCGCTCAGCGCGATCGACCCGCGCTCGACGAGCTTCGCCCCGGTGTAGGCCTTCGGGTTGTGCGAGGCGGTGCACATCAGCCCGCCGTCGAGGTCGCGCGAGCCGACGAGGTAGTAGAGCATCTCGGTGCCGACCATCCCGGCGTCCAGCACGGTCGCGCCCTCGGCGACGAGCCCGCGCCGGTAGCGCTCGACCAGCTCGGGCGCGCTCAGCCGCATGTCGCGGCCGACGCCGACGCGCAGCTCGGTCGTCGGCTTGCCGGAGAGCCCGCCGAGCACACGGGCGAAGGCGCGCCCGACCTGCTCGGCGACGTCGCCGTCGATCTGGTCGCCGTACAGGCCGCGGACGTCGTAGGCCTTGAAGATGCCGGGGTCGACTGTCGTCATGGACCGCGGCATCCTACGAGCATGAAGATCGCCGTGGCCGCCGACGAGCGCACCGGGGTCGCCGGCGAAGTGGTGGAGCAGTTGCGCGAGCGCGGCCACGAGCCGGTCGTCCACGGCGCGCTGGTCGAGGGCGAGCGCGCCGACTGGGCGTGGTGCTGCGAGGCGGCGGCGCGCGACGTCGCCGAGGGCCGCGCCGAGCAGGCCGTCGTCTGCTGCTGGACGGGCACCGGCGCGTCGATCGCCGCCAACAAGGTGCCCGGGATCCGGGCGGCGCTGTGCGGCGACGCCGCGACGGCGGCGGGCGCGCGCACGTGGAACGACGCGAACGTGCTGGCGCTCAGCCTGCGCGCGACGTCGGAGGCCGAGCTGGCCGAGATCCTCGACGCGTGGTTCGCGACGGGCCCCAGCGCGGAGCCCGACGACCGGGCCAACGTCGAGCACGTGGGGGAGATCGAACGCGGCGCGTAGCGGTCCTCGCCGGCGTCCTGGCGGTCGCGGCAGCGGGCGGCGGCCTCGCGGAGGCGGCCCGCGCGCCGCTGCGGCCGATCGCCTGGGACGCGGCGCGGGCGCGCGGCGGCGGCCGGCTCGCCGATTTCGCCGTGACCGACATCCCGTGCCGGCTGCCGCTGCGCTACGCCCGCGTGCGCGAGAGCCGGCGGGCGGTCACGGTGACGCTGTACTCCCCGAAGCCGACGGGGCCGTGCATCCAGATCGTCGCCCGGGCCTGCGCGACGGTGCGCCTGCCGCACGCGCTCGCCGGCCGGCGGCTGCGCGACGGCGCGCCGCCGGCCGGCCGTCGGGATCCCGGCGCGCGGCCGTTCCGCGGCTGCCGCCGGATCCCGGTGCGGTCCTGAGCGCTCAGATGACTGACTCCGCGGCCGTCGTGCCCGGATGGCCGTGGATCGCGGATGCCTGACGCCGACCGCCGGACCGGAACAGTGCTGGTGGCACGGGCCGGTCCGGCGGGTGGCGTCAGGCGCCGCGAGGCGCGGTCAGCCGGGTGCGAGGGTCGTGGAGTCAGTCATCTAGGCCGCCTGGGCGAACCGGCGGGCCGGCTGCGTGCGGCGGACCTCCGCCGGCGCCGCTCCGGCGCGGAGCGCGAGGACGCCGCCGCTGAGCGCGACCAGCGAACCCTCCACGAACAGCGAGGCGATCCCGAGCGGCTCGCCCCAGTTGCCGATGTCGTCCGTCGCCTGGGGCAGGCCGGTCGTGCGGGTCAGCACGTAGCCGATGATCGCGCCGGCGGGGAGCGCGGCAGCGGCGGCCCAGGCGCGCCGGTCGCTCGTGCGCACCAGGGCGCCGGCGACGACCAGGCAGCCGGCGATCAGGGCGACGTACATCCAGCCGAGGTAGGGCGTCTCGGTGAACTTGCCCGGCGCGTCGAGCAGGTGGATGAGCGCGACGCCGGCGAGCCCGACGATCGCGAGGGTGCGGGTGATGCCCTCGCGGACGGCGTGATGAAGCTGGGAGGACATGTGGCCCCTCCTCTCTCGTAGGTGGACGCCCGCCACCTTTCCCGGCCGCCCTCAGACGCTGTTAGGCGTTCGCTGGGGAATTGCTGAGAGTCCGCCGCGCAGGTAGCCGACCGTCTCGCGCACCAGCGCACGCTCCAGGAGCAGCGTGGCGGCGACCGTCACCGCCGCGTAGAGGACCAGCTCGGCGGCCGCGGCGCCGGCGCCGCGCGGGCCCGCCTCGGCCGCCCGCAGCAGGAGCACGGCGGCCACGGCGGGCACGGTCGGCGCGATCGCCCGCCCCGCATGGGCGATCATCCGAAACCCGGGGAACAGCCGCCGCAGGAACCAGGCGCGGCAGGCGACGCTGGTCACCGCGACGAGGGCGAGGCCGGCCGCGAGGCCGTCGAGGCCGTAGCGCAAGAGCAGCGGCAGCCCGGCCGCCAGGAAGACGAGGCAGCCCGCGAGCGCGTAGACGGCGAGCGGGCGCGTCTCGCCGCGCGCGCGGAAGTAGCCGGCCCAGTTGAAGCCGAGGTGCCCGAGCGCCGCCGTCGCCCCGAACGCCTGGAGGAGGGGCACGGCGCCGTGCCAGCGCTCGCCCAGGGCGAAGCGCACGAGGTCGGAGGCGAACAGCGCGAGGCCGACCCCGAAGGGCACCGCCCACATCAGCGACAGCCGGTTCGTCTTGACGAAGCTCTCGTAGAGCAGGTCGGTGCGGTCGCGCACCGCGCAGATCGCGGGGTAGATCGTGTCCGAGACGATGGCGTCGACCCGGTCGGCGAACTGCGCGACCGTCGTGGCCAGCGCGACCGCGCCCGCGGCGGCGACCCCGAGGTGGCGCGTGGTCGCGATCATCGCCGCCTGGATCATCACCAGCGCGCTGCCGCCGGCCACGAGCAGCGGCCACGAGAACGTCACGTAGGTGCGCAGCGTCCCGCGCTCGTACCGCAGGCGCAGCGGGTGCGGCGACGTCCACACCGCCAGCGCGCTCGTCGTCCACGCCCCGGCGACGATCGCCACGACGAACGACCAGTAGCCGGCGCCGGCGAGCGCCAGCGCGATCGCGACGAGGAAGCCGACGACGGGCTCGACCGCCTGCAGCGTGCGCTGGCGGGCGAAGTCCATCCGGCGGTAGTGGATCCACAGCGGCGCCTGCAGCGCCGCGGCGGGCAGCAGGACGATGAGCGCGAGCCCGGGGGCGACCATCTCGCCGCGCCCGTAGACCAGGGCGGCGATCGGCACGACCGCGGCGAGCACCAGCGCGAACAGCCCGTTGAACGCGAGCTCGAGCGTGAACGCCTTCTGGAACGCGAGCTCCTGGTCGGGCTCGTCCTGCTGGACGAACTTGTCGCCGATGCCCGCCTGCCGGAGGAACAGCACGGTGCCCAGCGCGACGACGAGCATGCCCCAGACGCCGTAGTCGCGCGGCTCGAGCAGCCCGGCGAGGATGAAGCCCCGCACGAGCCCCAGCGCGCTGAGCCCGATCAGGAAGGCCGCATTGACGACGCTGCCGCGGGCGGCGTGCTCGCGCACGGTCCGGCCACCGAGGCGCAGCCGCTCCCGCGCGGGCGTCGACGTCGTCACGGGCCGAGCGTAGCCCGGCGCCGCAGGCGTGCGGCGGCGAGCCGGCGCCCCTCGCGCGCCGCGAGGCGCGCGAGCTCGCGGGGCGTCAGGCGCAGCGGCCCGATGCGCACCGTGCCGTCACCGGCGACGTAGCGCGCGTGACGCGCGGCGACGCTCGGCAGCCGCTCCAGCGAGAGGCCGAGCGCGCGGCCGTGCGCGGCGACGCCGAGGACGGTGACCGGCATGCCGGGGTCGCCCAGGCCCGCCGTCCAGACGTCGTCGAAGCCCGAGAGCACGACGCGCAGGCCCTCAGGGGTGAAGCGCCAGTAGTCGTTCGGGTAGCCGTGGATGCCGAGCATCAGCGGCGCGGAGACCAGGCACACGCCGCCGTCGGCGACCACGCGCGCGAGCTCGCGTCCCGCGGCGAACGGGTCCTCGCAGTGCTCGAGCGTCTCCAGGCACAGCGCGGTGCCGACGCTGCCGTCGGCGAGCGTCAGGGCGCGCAGGTCCTCGACGCGGTCGACGCCGGGCCCCGGCCGCAGGTCGGTGCCCAGGTACGGCCGGCCGGCGAAGAGCGGGCGCAGGTCGGCGTCCTGGCCCGGTTCGACCTGCAGCGCGCCGAACTCGACCACCGGGTCCGGCGTCTCGACGACCGCGAGGACGTCGCGGACGAAGTCGCGCAGCCACGGGAGCACGGGTCAGTCCTCGTCGACCCAGACGCCGCGCGCGCGGTCGTAGCGGCGGATGACGCGCGCCGGGTTGCCGACCGCGACCGCGTTGGGCGGGACGTCGCGGGTGACGACCGCGTTCGCAGCGACGAACGCGCGCTCGCCGATCGTCACCCCCGCGAGGACCGCGACGTGCGGCCCGAGGTGCGCGCCGTCGCCGATGCGCACCGGCCGCGGGGGAGCCATCGGCTGGTGCACGATCGCCGTGTCGGGGTCGTGGTACTCGTGGTGGGTGTCGGTGATGAGGATGTTGTGGCCGGCGAGGACCTCGCGGCCGATGTCGATCTCGCCCACGCAGCTGATCCACAGGCCGTGGCCGAAGCTCGTGCCGTCGCCGATGCGCAGGTGCGGCGAGTAGCGCCGGCCGTTGTGCTCCTCGACCACCGAGAGGAACGCGTCGCGATGCAGGATCACGCGGCGGCCGATCTCGATGCGGTGCGGCGAGTGGATGACCGCGGGCGGGACGATGAGGCTCGTCGGCCCGAAGGCGGCGAGGCGATGGGCGCCGACGCGGCGTGCGGCGCGGCGCAGGAACACCTCGCGGCGGAGGTCGCGCAGCCGCGCCGGGGTCATCGCACGCGGGCGATGGCCAGCACGACCTGGCCGCGCCCGAGACGGTCGTCGGCGGCGGCGACCGCGTGCAGCAGCGCCCAGGCCGCGCGGACCGGGAGGCGGGCGAGGCGCGGCTCCCACCGCGGGCGGCCGACGTCCGCGAGCGCCTCGCGGATCGTCTGGGCGCGCATGATCCAGCTCGGCGAGCGCACCAGCCGCAGCTCCAGCCCGGCCGCCGTCAGCGCGCGCCGCATCGTCGCCGGCGTGAACTGCGTGAGGTGCTCCACCGGGCGCAGCCCGGCCCAGCGCGCCCCAGCCGCCGCGCGCTGGCGGCTGTCGAGATTGGGCACCTCGACGAGCACGTGCCCGCCCGGCCGCGCGCGGCGCGCCATCTCGCGCAGGAAGCCGGCGACGTCGGGGACGTGCTCGACCACGTGCAGCGCCGAGACCGCGTCGTAGGCGCGCTCGGGCAGGTCGGCGTCCTCGAGCGAGGCGACGTGCACGTCGACGCCGTGGGCGGCGCGCGCATGCTCGGCGGCCTCGGGCATCAGCTCGAGGCCCTGCACGCGCCAGCCGCGCCGCGCGAGCACCGCGGGGAACTCGCCGGTCCCGCAGCCGACGTCGAGCAGCGTCCCGGGCCCGCCGGTCACCCGCTCGAGGAAGGCCGCGCGCCGGCGCGCGACATCGGCCAGGTAGGCCTGGAAGCGCGGATGGCGGACGTCGATGCCGAAGCGGCTGGCGTCGGTGAAGTAGCCGTCGACGAAGACCTCGTCAGGGTCGGCGTACTGCGCGGTGTACGTCGTCGCGCAGTCGACGCAGCGGCGGTGCGCGCCGGCGCCGAGGTCGACCGCCTCGGCGCGCTCGCCGCCGCACACCGGGCACGCCCTGAGCGCGAGCATCCTCATGGCGCGCGGACTGTAGTGGCCGCGTGCTCGAGCGCGGCGACCCAGCCGTCCGCGGTTCGCGACCACGGCAGCTCGAGCGCGCGGCGCCGGCCGCGCTCGCGCAGGTCGCGCGCCAGCCGCCCGTCGGTGAGCACCCGGTCGAGCGCCGCCTCGAAGGCGTCCGCGGTGGGCTCGACGAGCAGGCCCGCCTCGCCGACGACCTCGGGGAGGGCCCCGCGCGCGGCCGCGACGACCGGCGCGCCGCAGGCCATCGCCTCCAGCGCGGGAAGGCCGAAGCCCTCCGACAGGCTGGGCAGGCAGAACGCGTCGGCGCCCGCCAGCACGGCGGCGAGCGCCTCGTCGTCGAGGTCGCGCAGGGCGACCAGGCGTCCGGGCGCGCCGGGCAGCTCGGCGAGCGCGTCGCGCACGAGCGCCGCGGGGTCGGCGCGGTCGGCCGGCGGCGACCAGACGACGGCGAGCGAGTGCGGCGCCCCGCGCGCGATGAGACGCGCCATCGCCTCGCGCAGCGCGCCGAGGTTCTTGCGCGGGTGCAGCACGCCGACGTAGGCGACGTACGGCGCGCCGATCCGTTCGCGGCCGCCCGCCAGGCCGGGGCGGAACCGGTCGGCGTCGACGCCGTGGAGGGCGTGCCGGACGCGCTCACCGGCCGGCCCGTAGGCCGCGCGCAGCTCGCCGGCGGCGAAGGCCGAGGGCGTGATGACCACGTCGGCGCGCCCGACGGTCGCGGCGACCGCGCGCTCGAGGCCGGCGAGGAACGCGGGATCGAGCAGCGCGCGGGCAGCCGGATCGCGCGGCGGCGGCTCGTGGACCTGCGCGACGAGCGGCTCGGCGACGGCGGGCAGCGGCCGGTGGCCGTCGGCCAGCCAGACGTCGGGGCGGCGCGCGAGGCGGCGGCCGGACGGGCGGACGTCGAGGCGCACCCGGCCCTCGAGCTCGGCCAGGACGCGGCGCCAGACGCGCCCGTGACCGCTGCGCGGCGCGCCCGCCGCGACGTCGGGGTGCACGGCGACGCGGAGCACGTGCGCCATCATGCCGCGCGGTGTACCCGGTGGTCATCCTCTGCGGCGGGCGCGGCACGCGCCTGCAGGAGCGCGCGCAGGACATCCCCAAGCCGATGGTCGAGATCGGCGGCCGGCCGATCGTCTGGCACGTCGTGCGCATCTACGCCGCCCAGGGGCTGCGGCGCTTCCTGCTGCTAACCGGCTATCGCGGGGAGGCGATCGCCGAGTGGGCGGCGGCGTGCGACTGGCCGGGGGGCGTGACCGTCGAGTGCGTCGACACCGGGCTGGACACGCCGACGGGCGGGCGCCTGCACCGCGTGCGCGACCGGCTGTCCGGCCGGTTCTGCGCCACCTACGCCGACGGCGTCGCCGACCTCGATCTGCGCGCCCTGTTCGGCTTCCACGAGCGCCACGGCGCGCTCGCCTCGATGACGATCGTGCGCCCCGAGCTGCAGTTCGGCGTCGTCGAGCTCGACGGCGACGCGCGGATCCAGGGCTTCCACGAGAAGCCGCGCTCGGAGCACTGGATCAACGGCGGCTTCTTCGTGTTCGAACCCGGCGTCTTCGACTACCTCGGCGACTCGAGCGTCCTCGAGCGCGCGCCGCTCGAGGGCCTCGCCGCCGACGGGCAGCTGCGGGGCTTCCGGCACACCGGCTTCTGGGACTGCCTCGACACCTACAAGGACGCGATCGCCCTCAACGACCTGTGGGCGGCGGGCACGGCGCCGTGGCGGGTCTGGGCGTGAACGGCACCCGGATCACACACGAGATGGGCATGGTGGTGCGACCGCGCGGGTCGCGAGCGCACGAGCTGCTGCGCAACCGCATCGCGCGGCTGGTCGCGCTGACGTTCGCGGTCGACCTCGTGGGCACGACGCTCGCCTGGCTGCTCGAGCGCCACGACCCGCACACGGGCTTCACGACGTGGGCCGGCGCGCTCTTCTGGACGACCGCGCAGCTCACCACGGTCTCCTCGCAGCTTGCCAATCCCGTGACGCCCGGCGGCAAGGCGCTCGACATCGTGCTGGAGGTGTGGTCGGTCAGCGTCGTGGCCACGCTCGCAGCGTCGCTGGCGTCGTTCTTCATTCACAGCCACATCGCCGAGATGAAGAAGGACCATCAGTGACGGCGGTCGCGCCGGTCCCGGCGCCGCCGCCCGAGCGCACCGCGGTGCCCGTCTCGGCGCCGGCCCGCGGCGCGCGCGACGTCGCGGCGAGCGCCCTGCTGGCCGCGCTCGTCGGCGCGTGCGCGTACGCGGCGTTCGCGCACGGCGCGGTCGAGCTCGGTGATGAGGCGCCCCTGCAGGCCGCCCTCGCGCTGCTCGCCCTTGCCGTGGCGGGCGCTGCCCTGGGCGCGGGGCGGCTCGTGCCCCGCGCGTCGGGCGCGGGGTGGCTGGCGGCGGGGCTGTTGGCGGGGTTCGCCGCGTGGTGCGGCCTGTCGCTCGCATGGAGCGTGACGCCCGACCTGTCATGGCAGGCGACCAACCGCGCCGCGGCGTACGCGCTGGTCGTGGTCCTCGCGCTGACGGCGGGCGCGCGCGCGACGCGCGCGGTCGAGCGCACCGCGCTCGGGCTGCTCGCGGTCGCGCTCGCCGTCGCGGTCGACGCGCTCGCCGGCAAGGTGCTGCCCGGGCTGACCGACGGCACCGCGCTGTCGCCGCGCCTGCGCGAGCCGCTGGGCTACTGGAACGCGCTCGCGCTGCTCTGCGTGCTCGGCATGCCGGTCGCGCTGCGGATCGCCACGGACGCGGCGCGGTCGGCGGGCGTTCGCCTCGCCGCCCTCGGCG
This sequence comes from Actinomycetota bacterium, assembly GCA_005888335.1. The sequence goes on along the minus strand of VAWY01000054.1, from coordinate 18,685 downwards.
CGCTCTGGCTGCTGGTCATGACCGCCGGGTTGACGTACTCGCGCGGGGCGATCCTCGCCTTCGCGGTCGCGCTCGTCGTCCTCGTCGCGTTCGGCGCGGCGGGCCTGCGCGCGCTCGCCGCCGCCGCGCTGGCCGGCGCCGCCGCGGCCCCGGCGCTGGCCTTCGCGTTCACGCGCTCGTCGCTGGCCACGCCGGACACGCCGCTCGCCGAGCGCGCGGCCGGCGGGCGCGAGCTGCTCGCCGTGCTCGCGGTCTGCCTGCTGGCGCTGCTCGCTGCCGGGCGCCTCACGCTGCGCGCGGAGCGGCGCGTCGCGTGGAGCGCCGAGCGCACGCGCCGGACGTGGGCGGCGCTGGCCGGGGCGGGCGCGCTGCTCGTCGCCGCGCTCGCCGTCACGGGGGCCGTCGCCGACGCGGCGCGCCAGTTCGCCGACACGCGCGACGCGCCGTCGGTCTCGACCCCCTCGCGGCTGCTGAGCACGAACTCGGGCAACCGCGTCCAGTGGTGGGGCGAGGCGCTGGGCGCGTGGTCGGACCGCCCGCTCGCCGGCCACGGCGCGGGCTCGTTCCCGGCGCTGCACCTGCAGTACAGACACAACCGGCTGCCGGTCCGCCAGCCCCATGACGCGCCGCTGGAGTTCCTCGCCGAGACGGGGATCGTCGGCGCGGCGCTCGGGCTCGCCGGCGTGGCCGCGCTGCTCTGGGCGGCGGGGGCCCAGGTCCGGCGGCGGATGCGCGGCGCGCGCGAGCGCGAGCTCGCGGTGGCGCTGCTCGCGGGCGGCGCCGCGTGGGCGGTGCACACGCTCGTCGACTGGGACTGGGAGATCCCGGGCGTGACCGTGCCGGCGCTGCTCGCGCTGGGGGTGGCCGCGGCGCGGGCCGGCGGGCCGCGGCGGTCGGCGCTCGGCACCCCCGCCCGCGCGCGCCCGCGACCGGTCGCGCTCGCCGTCGCGGCGCTGGCGGCGTGGGCGTACCTCGCCTCGGCGCTGCTGCCGGCGGTCGCCGACGACAAGGCCGACGGCGCCCTGCGCGCCGCCCAGCCGGGCGCGAGCCCCGCGACGCTGCACGACGCGGCCGCGCGCGCCGACCTGGCCGCGCGGCTCGACCCGCTCGCCGTGCGCCCGCTCTTCGCCGGCGCGGCGATCGCCCAGCGCCGCGGCCGCGAGCTCGAGGTTCGGCGCCTGCTGCTCGACGCGGTCCGCCGCGAGCCCAGCAACGCCCAGGCCTGGCTGCGCCTCGCCATCGACGCGCTGGGCCTGGTCGACCGCACCGGCGCCGAGGCCGCCGCGCGGCGCGCGCTCGCGCTCGACCCGCGCAACCCGGAGACGCTGCGTGCCGCCGAGTCGGCGGTCGCGCTGGCCGCGCCGCCCGAGGACTCGCCGACCGCGACGGGGACGCCGCTCGCCGGATGACGCCCGACGGGCCGGACCTGACCGTCGCCGTCGCGTCGCACGAGCGGCCGCTGCGGCTGCGCTGGCTGCTCAACGCGCTCGAGGAGCAGACGCTGGAGCGCGCGCGCTTCGAGGTCGTCGTCTGCCACGACTCGGCCGGCGAGGCGACCGAGCGCACGCTGGGCGAGCACCCGCTCGGCGCCGCGGGCGTCCTGCGCCACGTGCGGCTGCCCGCCGGAACCGGGTCGGCGGCGCGCCAGCGCAACGTCGCCTGGCGCGCCGCGCGAGCGCCGGTCGTCGTCTTCACCGACGACGACTGCCGGCCGCCCGCCGACTGGCTCGAGCGCGTCCTGACCGCCGTGCGCCGGCATCCTGGCGCCGTCGTCCAGGGCGCGGTGCGCCCCGATCCCGTCGAGGCCCATCTCCTCGCCGCCGCGCCGCACGCGCGCAGCCTGCGCGTCGATCCGCCGGTGCCGTGGGGCCAGTGCGCGAACATCGCGTACCCGCGCGCGGTGCTCGAGCGCCTCGGCGGCTTCGACGAGGCCTACACCGCGGGCGAGGACGCCGACCTGGCGCTGCGCGCGATCGAGGCGGGCGTCGCCTACGTGGGCGCGCCCGACGCGCTCACCTTCCACGCCGTCGCATCTTCGGGCCTGGTCGGCCACCTGCGCACGCTGCGGCGCTGGCAGGGCCTGGCACGCGTCGTCGCCCGCCATCCGGTCGTGCGCCGGCGGCTGGCGTTGCGCGTCTTCTGGAAGCCGTCGCACGCGTGGCTGCTCCTCGCGGCGGCGCTGCCGTGGCGCCGGACCGTCGGTGCCGCGGCCCTGGCCGGCTGGGCCGCCGCCGCGCGTCCGCGCTACGGCGCGTCGGCCCGCGGGGTCGTGCGGGCTGCGACGGAGCTGCCCGGGCGGGCGGTGGTCGACCTCGTCGAGATCGCGGTGCTGGCGCGCGGATCGGCGCGCGAGCGGACGCTGCTGCTGTGATGGCCGTGGACGTCGGCCTGGCCCGTCCGCCGAGCGAGGGGCGCCCGCCGCCGGGAAGCGCGACCGAGGCCCTGCGCGTCGCGCTGCTCAACCCCGTCTACTGGCCCGAGGTGCGCCGCGGAAGCGAGCGCTTCGCACGCGAGCTCGCCGACGGGCTGCTCGCCCGCGGGCAGCGCCCGCGGCTCATCGCCGGCCACGCGGGCGCCCTGCCGCGGACCGCGCTCGAGGACGGCCTGCTTGTGACTCGCGTCCCGCGGGCGCCCGAGGGACGGCTCGAGCGGCGCATGTTCGAGCGCCACCTGACCCATGTGCCCTTCGCGTACGCGGCGCTGCGCGCCGGGGACGACCACCTGGCCCACGCGCTGCACCACACGTCGGCGATGGCCGCCGCGCGCTGGAAGGCGCGCACCCGCCGGCCGCTGGTCCTGTCGGCCATGGGCATCCCGCACCGCGAGACGCTGGCGACGCGCCGCGGGCGCATCCAGATCGTCGAGCGCGCCCTGCGCGCCGCCGACGCCGTCGTCGCGCTCAGCGAGACCGCGGCGCGGGCGTTCGAGCGCTGGCTCGGCGTGCGCCCGCGCGTGATCGCGCCGGGCGTCGACCTGCGCGCCTTCACCCCCGACCCCGCCGCCCGCGCCGACGCGCCGACCATCCTCTGCGCCGCCGACGCGACGGAGCCGCGCAAGCGCGTCGCGCTGCTCGCGGAGGCGTTCGCGCTCGTGCGCCGCGAGCGCCCCGCGGCGCGGCTCGTGCTCAGCCGCCCGCGCGGCGCGCCGCCCTTCGCGGCAGACGGGATCGAGTGGCGCGACCTCGACGACCGCGCGGAGCTGGCCGCGGCCTGCCAGGAGGCGCACGTGGCGGCGCTGCCGTCGGTCGCCGAGGCCTTCGGGCTCGTCCTCGTCGAGGCGCTGGCCTGCGGCACGCCGGTGGTCGGCGCGGACCGCGACGCGATCCCCGAGGTCGTCGGCGGCGACGCGCGCATCGGGCGCCTCTTCGCGGGCGATGACCCACCGGCGCTCGCCCGCGCGCTGCTCGAGGCGCTCGACCTCGCCGCCGACCCGGCCACGCCCGCGCGCTGCCGCGGGCGCGCCGAGGCGTTCTCGATCGACCGCTGCGCCGACGCCTACCTCGCGCTCTACCGCGAGCTGCTGGAGCGGTAGGGACGGCCGAGCTCGCCGAGCGCGTCCGCGCGCCGCCCGCGCCGCCCCGATGCCGACGTAGACTCAGGCCTATGGCGGGTCACTCGAAATGGGCCGGGATCAAGCACAAGAAGGCGATCGTCGACGCGCGCCGCGGCAAGCTGTTCACCAAGCTCGCGCGCGCGATCACCGTCGCCGCCAAGGAGGGCGGGGGAGACCCCGAGGGCAATCCGTCGCTGCAGCTGGCCATCCAGAAGGCCAAGGACGCGTCGATGCCCAAGGACAACATCGAGCGCGCGATCGCCAAGGGCACCGGGGCGGGCGCGGACGCCGAGGCGCTCGAGTCGGTCGTCTACGAGGGCTACGGGCCGGGCGGCGTGGCGATGCTCGTCGAGGCCGTCACCGACAACCGCAACCGCACCGGCGCCGAGATGCGCCACGCGTTCGCCAAGCATGGCGGCAATCTCGGCGAGCCCGGGTCGGTCGCCTACCTCTTCGACAAGCGCGGGCTGATCGTCGTCGACGCCGAGCGCTACTCCGAGGACGACCTGCTGCCAGCGATCGAGGCCGGCGCCGAGGACATCGCGGTCGACGATGACGTCTTCGAGGTCCTCACCGAGCCCGGCCGGCTGACGGCGGTGCGCGCCGCGCTCGACGAGGCGGGCGTGGAGATCGAGCAGGCCGAGGTCACGCAGCGGCCGAAGTCGCTCGTGCCGCTCGACGCCGACGGCGCGCGCAAGGTGCTCAAGCTCGTCGAGGCGCTCGAGGACAACGACGACGTCGACAACGTGCACGCCAACTTCGACGTGCCGGCCGACGTCATGGAGCAGGTCGCCGGTTGACCCCGGCAGGCGCGTCTCCGCCGCCCGCACCGCGCGGTGCCGGGGACCCCCGCGCCCGCACCTATAACTCCCGCCGGTACTCGGCGACCCGCAGCCCCAGCCGGTCGTCGTCGAACTCGCGCACGAGCGACCAGCCCTCGCGCTCGTAGAAGCGCCGCGCCCGCGCCTGGCCGGCGGGTGTGAACAGCCGCATCGCCGTAAAGCCGCGCTCGCGCGCCGCCACCACCGCGCGCGCCAGCAGGTCCGGCGCGAGGCCCGTGCCCCAGTGCGCGGGGCGGGCGAACATCTGCCACAGGTGCGCCAGCCCCGGCTCCGTCCCCGGGTGGCCGCTGTCGGCCGAGTCCAGGAACGCGACGTGCCCGGCCACGCCGCCGTCATCGTCCTCGGCCACGACGCACCAGTGCGACGCCACCCCCAGGCGCTCGCGCATCGCCTCGACGGGCGGCGGCGCCGGCTCCCACCCGGCGGGCGCGAAGCCGCGGTAGCCCTCGAAGCCCTCGACCATGAGCGCCAGCAGCGTCGCCGCGTCGTCCGGCGTGGCGGGCCGCACGCGCACGCCGTCCATACTGGCTAGTCCTCCTCGAGCGACCGCGCCGCGTCGACGACCACCCGGCGCGCGTCGTCGTGCTCGAGGCCCAGCGCGCGCAGCAGGTCGACCGCGGTCGAGCGGACCTGCCCGACGAGCACGGACACCGACAGGTTCGACGTCCCCTCGAGCACCTGCGTCGCGTGGCCGGCGGCGCGGACGGCCGCGTCGCGGACCTCCTCGGCGCCGTCGCCCGTCTCGAGCTCGCGCCCGAGCGCCCGCACGGCGGCAGCCAGCTCGCGGACGGCGAGCGGCACGTCGGGCGGGACGTTGTCCTCGAGCACGAGCGCGCGCACCGCACCGCGGGCGAGCACGCGGACGTTGCGCACGGCCAGCTCGAGGTGGTGCGCCGCGCCCGCGTAGAGCGCGAGCTGGCCGCGCGCTCCGCGCCGCGGCGGCGCCAGCCGGGCGGTCTCCACACCGACGGACACCGCGTCGTGCAGCCTGGCGGCGAGGGCGTCGGCGTGGCGCGCGCGCTCGAGCGCGGCTTCGGCGCGGTCGAGGTCGCGCGCCTCCAGCGCGTCGGCCACGTCCTCGAGCGCGCCCGCGAGCTCGGCGATCAGGGGCGCGGTCGCCCGGCGCGCTCGCCCCACGACGTCGACCGGCAGCAGGTAGTGGATGCCCAGGCCGATCGTGCCGCCGATCAGCGCGTCGAGGCTGCGCGAGAGATCGACGCCGTTGGTCGGCGGGGCGAGCGAGGCCACGAGGACCGCCGAGCTCGCCGCCTGGCCGACGAGCAGCGGGCCGCCGCCGAGCGCCAGCGCGGCCGCCATGGCGAGCGCGACGAACAGCGCGATCTGCCACGTCCCATGGCCGATCGCCGCGGTGAGCAGGTCGCCGACGAGCACGCCGACGGAGACGCCGACGACCATCTCGATCGTCCGGCGCCCGCGCGCGCCGAGCGTCACCCCGAGCGAGATCGTCGCGGCGATCGGCGCGAAGAACGGCCGCTGGTGGCCGATGACGTCGTGCGCGACGACCCACGCCAGCGCGGCGCCGAGCGATGTCTGCGCGATCGGCAGCGCGTTGGCGATCAGCCGCGCGCCGCGCGCACGAAGCGATGCCCGCGACCGGCGCGCGGCTTCGTCGATGAGCTCGTCGCCGCGCGCGGCGAGGGTCGTGGCGGACAGTCGGGCGGGGCGGCTCGTGGACGTCAACCTACCGGCGAGGCGCAAGTCTCCGGACGCGCGTGCGTTACGGAGCACCATGCTCAGATTTCTCGCGCGCGGCGCGGCGGGCGCCCTCCTCGCCGCCGCGCTTCCCTCAACGGCCGCGGCCGCTTCGCCGACGATCCTCCCGGCCGTCACCCGCACGCTGTCGGCGACCGCCGCCGTCCCGCGGACCTGCGACCACGCGCCCCAGACCGGCCGCGGGCTCGCCACGACGACCTACACCGCGCCGATGTCCGGCTACGTCACCACCCGCCTGCGGGCCGCGTCGGGCGACTGGGACCTGCTGTTGCGCGACGGCGCCTCGGGCCGGCGCGTCGCCGCGTCCCAGGGCTTTCGCTCGAGCGAGGTCGCCGGAGCCTGGGTGCGCGCCGGCGACCGCCTGGTCGCGGAGGGCTGCCGGCGCACCGGGCGCTCCGCCAGGGCGACCGTGAGCCTCACGCTCGCCGACGTCGCCGCGCCGAAGGCCGGCACCGCGCCCGAGCTCGTGCGCGTCTACGGCGACCCGCGCAAGGTCGAGCGGCTCGACCAGCTCGCCGGCTTCGACGTGACCGAGGACCGGCGCGCGAACTGGGTCGACGTGATCGTCGACGGGCCCGCGCAGCTCGACACGCTGCGCCGGCTGGGCCTGCGCTACGACGTGCGCATCGCCAACCTCCAGGACGCCTACTCCGCCGCCCGGCGCTCCGACGCGCGCTATGCCGCGCGGGTGAACGGCGCCTCGCCGCTCCCGTCGGGCCGCACGACGTACCGCACCTACGCCGAGATCCAGGACGAGCTCAAGAAGACCGCAACCGACCATCCGGACACGGTGCGGCCGCTGGTGATCGGCAAGTCGTTCCAGGGCCGCGAGATCCAGGGCATCGAGGTCGCCAACAACGTCAGCGGCGCCGACGGACGGCCGGTCTTCTTCCTCATGGCGCTGCACCACGCGCGCGAGTGGCCGTCGGCCGAGGCGGCGATGGAGTTCGCCCACCTGCTCACCGAGTCGAGCGGCGATCCGCGCATCCAGCACATCCTCGACACCGAGCGCGTCGTCATCGTCCCGCTGGTCAATCCCGACGGCTTCATCTCGTCGCGCGGCGCGTTCGACCCGGGCGACGAGTTCACCGGCCAGGACCCGAACGCGACCCTCGTCGAGGCGGTCGCCCCGCCCGGCGGCCTGTTCGCCTACCGGCGCAAGAACTGCGACGGCGAGGACTCCAGCGGCAACCTGCCGTGCGAGCTGCAGTGGGGCGTCGACCCCAACCGCAACTACGGCAATCTCTGGGGCGGCAACGGCGCCAGCCAGGACCCGACGTCCCAGTCGTACCACGGCCCCGGGCCGCGCTCGGAGCCCGAGGTGCAGGCGGTGTGGAACTACGTCCGCACCCACCAGGTGACCAACCTCATCACGCTGCACAACGTCGCCGCGCTCGTCCTGCGCCCGCCGGGGCTGCACGACGGCGGCAAGGCGCCCGACGAGGAGCGCATGAAGCAGATCGGCGACGCGATGGCCAACGCCACCGGCTACACGTCGGAGTACGGCTTCCAGCTCTACGACACGGCCGGCACGACCGAGGACGACACGTACGCGGCCACCGGCGGCTACGGCTACACGATCGAGATCGGCCCCGAGGGCGGCAACTTCCACATGCCCTACGAGACCGGCGTGATCGACGAGTGGACCGGCAACAACGACAACGCCAAGAACCGCGGCGGCCTGCGTGAGGCGCTGCTGGTCGGCGCCGAGGCGGCGGCCAGCCCGGCCGACCACGCGCGGCTGACGGGCACCGCGCCGCCGGGCAGCGTGCTGCGGCTGACCCGCTCGTTCGACACCAGGACGAGCGACTACTGCCTGCGCGGGGCGGACACGGTGGTCGTCGGCCCCTCGCTGCCCGACTTCCTGCGCTGCCCGGAGGGCACGCAGCCCGCGCTGACCCTCCACGACAAGCTCGACTCGACGACGACGGTGCCGGCGAGCGGCGTCTACGACTGGCAGATCAACCAGTCCACGCGCCCGTTCGTCGGCGGCGGCTCGCTCAAGGAGACGCTCGCCGACACGCCGTACCGCGACCCCAAGACGTGGGACGGCCAGCACGTCGTGCGCTTCGACGTCACCGACCAGGACGCGACCAACGCCGTGCGCGTCAACCTCGACGGCGCGTTCCCGGGCGAGGACTACGACCTCTACGTCTACCGGGTCAACGCCGACGGCTCGCGCGGCGAGCAGGTCGGCTCGTCGGCCGGCTCGACCGGGCACGAGGTCGTCGACCTCACCACGCCGGCGGCCGGCACCTACGAGGCCGAGGTCGTGGACTTCACGGCGGTCACCGACCAGTTCACGCTCACCGAGGCGCCCTACGAGATCAAGCGCGAGGTCTCGACCGGGCACAAGGAGGACTACACGCTGACCTGCGAGGACGGCCAGGGCAACGTGCGCGAGACCCACACGCTGACCATCGACCGCGGCCAGACCGTCGACCTCGGCCTCGGGTGCGGCGCCGGGCCGACGACGCTGCCGGCGGCCGCGTCGGGCCCGACGCCGGCGGTCGACGGCAAGCCGGTGGCGAGCGGGTCGAAGCCGAGGTCCAGGGCCAAGGCCAAGGCCAAGAAGCGCAAGCCGACGGCCCGCCAACAGCGCGCGCGGTGCCGCTCGAAGGCCAAGCGCGTCAAGAGCCGCGCGAAGCGGCGCGCCGCGCTGCGCCGCTGCGAGGCCGCCTACAAGAGGGCGACCGCCAAGACGCGCCGGCGCCGCTAGGCGCCGGCGAGGCCGGGGCGCGCGCCTAGGCGGCGCGCGTCTCCGGCGTCCCGCTCACGCGGGCGATGAGCTCGGCCTGCACGGCCGCCGCGCGGTCGTTGTCGACCTGGCACGTGCCGGCCGCCTCGTGGCCGCCGCCGCCGTAGGAGAGCATCAGCTCGCCGATGTCGAGCGGGCTGGTCCGGTTGAGGATCGACTTGCCCATCGCGAAGACCGTGTTCTGCTGCTTGAGCCCCCACAGCACGTGCACCGAGAGGTTGCACTGCGGGAAGAGCGCGTAGAGCGTGAAGCGGTTGGTGGGGTGGATGACCTCCTCGTCGCGGAGGTCGAGGACCACGAGGTCGCCGTGGACGGTCGCGCAGCGCTTGATCTGGTCGACCGCGGCGTCGGCGTGCGCGAGGTACAGCTCGACGCGCTCGGCGACGTCGGGCGTCTCGAGGATCTCCTCGACGGTCAGCTCCGTGCACGCGTCGATGAGCTGCATCATCAGCTGGTAGTTGGAGATCCGGAACTGGCGGAAGCGCCCGAGGCCGGTGCGCGGGTCCATGAGGAAGCTGAGCAGCGGCCAGCCCGAGGGGCGCAGGATCTCGTCCTCGGCGAACTCGGCGCTGTCGGCCTTGTCGACAGCGTCCATCATCTCCGCCGAGATGCTCGGGAAGCGCTCGGCGCCGCCGAAGTGGTCGTGGACCACGCGGGCGGCCGACTTGGCGGCCGGGGCCAGGATGTGGTTGGCCGGCGTGTCGGCGAGGCGCAGCGCCTCGGAGGCGTGGTGGTCGAAGGCGAGGCCCACGCCGGGGACGTAGGGCAGGTTCGTGGTGATGTCGCCGGGACCGATCTCCACCTTGCCGTCCTGCATGTCCTTGGGGTGCACGAAGAGGATGTCTTCGAGCATGCCGAGCTCCTTGAGGAGCGCAGCGCAGACGAGGCCGTCGAAGTCGGACCGGGTGACGAGGCGGTAGCGATCGGGCATGCCCGATTGGTCGGCCGCTACCCCTCCGAAGTTGAGTCGGCGCGCCGGACCCTGAACAGGGGCACGGGCTCGCGCACGCCCTTGAGCCGCTTGTCGCCCGCGTACGAGTAGGCCAGGCCGTCCTGGCCCGTGGCGTCGCGCACCTCTTCGGTGACCAGCACGCTCCCCGGCCGCGCCCGGGCGGTGATCCGGCTGGCCAGATTGACCGGCTGCCCGTACCAGTCGCCCGCGCGCGAGAGCGCGGGACCGCGGGCCAGCCCGGCGCGCAGCTGAGGGAAGTCCTCGCCCTCGCCGTCGGCGGCCTCGACGAGGCTGAGGGTGGCATGCACCAGCGCCGGCGTGTCGGGCGAGACCAGCATGACCGCGTCGCCGATCGTCTTGACGAGCCGCACCGGCGGGGCGATGCGCTCGGCGGCCAGGGTCTCCAGGCGATCGGCGACGCGCCCGAGCTCGTCGGGCGGGACCTCCTCGCCGATGCGCGTGAAGCCGACGAGGTCGGCGAAGCCGACCGCGACGTCGCGCGCGCCGGGCAGGCGCCCCGCCTCGCGCTCGGCCGCGCTGAGGACCTCGGTGCTGACGACGTGGCGCAGGTGCAGGTTGACCATCTGGCCGAGCATCGGTGCGGTGAGCGGCTCGAGACGCGCCGCCGCATCGGCGTAGCGCAGCGCGAGCTCGTCCTCGGGCGCCCCCGGCTCGAGAACCAGGTCCAGCGTCACGGTGCGCATGAGCTCGGCGGCCTGGGCGAGGCCGCGGCCGAGCACGCGGGTGATGGCCAGCATGTCCTCGGGCTTGACGCCGGCGTCGCGGAACGTCCTGGCCGTCCACGCCGACTCGAGGTCGCCCTCGGTGTAGGCGACGGCGTCGGGCGGGGGCACCGGCAGCCCGTTGGCCTTCCGCAGCGCCTGCAAGAACTCGGGCTCCAGGCCCGTCTTCTCGGCGATCTCGAGGCCGGTGTAGCGCGGCTCGCCGCCGATCAGGCGTTCCGCGGGCAGCAGCACGAGCCGGTCCTCGGCGACCGCGGCGCGCAGCTCGTCGAGCGTCACGCCCGCGTCGTAGAGGCGCTGGAGCAGCCGCTCGCGCGCGGCGCGCGCCTCGCCTTGGAGCCCGTCGAGGAGGCCCGCGGCGGCGAAGTCGACCGACATGGCAGCGCAGGCTACGCGAAGGCAGGAGGCGTCCGGCCGGGCGCGCAGAATGAGCGAACGCATGATCGTCCTCGGCATCGACCCCGGCACCGCCTCGACCGGCTACGGCGTCGTCGCGCGGCGCGGCGGGCGGCTCCTCGCGCTCGACGGCGGCGTCATCGAGACGCGGCCGGGCGCGCCCGCCGAGCGGCGCCTGGCCGACATCCACGCCGGCGTCGGCGACCTGCTCGACGCCCACGCGCCCGCGTGGGTCGCGCTCGAGGACCTGTTCTTCGGCTCCAACGCCCGCAGCGCGTTTGCGGTCGGGCAGGCGCGCGGGGTGGTCATGCTCGCCGCCGGCCAGCGCGGGATCGCCTGCGCCTCCTACACGCCGCAGCAGGTCAAGGGGGCGGTGTGCGGGAGCGGGCGCGCCGCCAAGGACCAGGTGGCGCGGATGGTCCAGGCGCTGCTCGGCCTGCCCGAGCCGCCGCGGCCCGACCACGCGGCCGACGCGCTCGCTGTCGCCGTGTGCCACGCCAACCGGGCGCCGATGCTCGAGGCTCTCGGATGATCGCCCTGGTGCGCGGCGAGGTCGCGGTCCGGCGGCCCGACCACGTCGTCGTCCTCGCCGGCGGCGTGGGCTACCGGCTCGGCGTCTCGGCCGAGACCCTGCGCCACGTCCCGGCCGCCGGGCACCCCGTGACGCTGCACGCCCACACGATCCTGCGCGACGACGCGATCGCGCTGTTCGGCTTCGCCACCGAGGAGGAGCGCGACCTGTTCCTCCTGCTGCTCGGCGTCCAGGCGATCGGGCCGAAGGTCGCGCTCGCCGTCCTCTCGGGCGGGCCGCCGCGCGAGCTGCTCGCGGCCATCGCCGCCGGCGACGCCAAGCGCTTCCAGGCCGTGCCCGGCATCGGCAAGCGCACGGCCGAGCGGATCATCGTCGAGCTGCGCGAGAAGGTCGGCGTCGAGGCCGGCGACCCGGCCGGGCCGATCGTCGCCGCCCGCACGGACGACCCGCGGCGCCTGGCCCGCGATGGCCTGCTGGAGCTCGGCTTCCCGCCCGCTGAGGCCGAGGCGCTGCTGGGCGGCGCGTCCGGCGCGACCGCCGAGGAGCTCATGGCCGCCGCGCTGAGGAGCGCGCGGCGATGACGGCCGCCCGCATCCAGACCCCCGAGGCGCTGCTCGAGGACGAGCTCGACCTCTCGCTGCGCCCGCGCCGGCTCGAGGAGTTCGTCGGGCAGGACCGCCTCAAGGAGCAGCTCACCGTCGCGATCGAGGCCGCCGCCGGCCGCGGCGACGCGCTCGACCACGTCCTGCTCGCCGGCCCGCCCGGCCTGGGCAAGACGTCGCTGGCGCACATCGTCGCCTGCGAGCTCGACGTGCCGTTCGTGCAGACCGCCGGCCCGGCGCTCGAGCGCAAGGGCGACGTCGCCGCGTTCCTCACCGCGCTCGAGCCGCGCGCGCTGTTCTTCGTCGACGAGATCCACCGCCTCAACCGCGCGCTCGAGGAGACCTTCTACCCGGCGATGGAGGACGGCCGCCTGCCGATCACGGTCGGCCAGGGCGCGGGGGCGCGGGTGGTCACGCTCGACCTGCCGCCGTTCACGCTGGTCGGGGCGACGACGCGCGCGGGGCTGCTGACCACGCCGCTGCGCGACCGCTTCGGGATCCAGGCGCGCCTGGAGCACTACACGGTGGAGCAGCTGGCGGCGATCGTGCGACGCAGCGCGGCGATCCTCGGGATCGAGATCGAGGAGGCGGGCGCGCGGGCGATCGCGGCGCGCTCGCGCGCGACCCCGCGCGTGGCCAACCGGCTGCTCAAGCGCGTGCGCGACTACGCCGAGGTCCGCCTCGACGGCGTCGTCACCGCGCAGGCGGCCGACGCGGCGCTCGCCCTGCTCGAGGTCGACGAGCTCGGCCTGGATCGCCTCGACCGCGAGATCCTCGGGGCGATCTGCAGCAAGTTCGGCGGCGGGCCGGTCGGGCTGTCGACGCTGGCCGTCGCGGTGGGGGAGGAGGCCGACACGATCGAGGACGTCTACGAGCCCTACCTGCTGCAGTGCGGGCTGCTCAACCGCACGCCGCGCGGCCGCGTCGCCACCGCCGCGGCATGGACGCACCTCGGGCTGCCGCCGCCGACCCTGCTCTAGAAGACCGAGAGCTACGCTTCCACGTCCCGATGGCGCACCTGTTCATCTGCCCGAACTGCGGCACCCGCCAGACCGCCTCAGACCGCCAGCGCGGCTTCCGGCGGGAGGCTCGCGGATGCTCGAAGTGCGGCTTCGCCTTCGTCTTCGAGCTGCTCGACGACTACTACCCGGCGCCCAACGCCGCCTTCTTCGCGTGCGACCAGCAGGGTCGCCTCATCCATTGCGGGCGCGGCTCGTTCGAGCTCACCGGCCTCGACATCAAGCAGGTGATCGGCCGCCCGGCGAGCGAGGTGCTCGGCCTCGAGTTCGCCGACGGGACCGACTACGTCGGGCAGGTGCTCGAGTGGGGCGTGCGCGCGCAGGACAAGCCGGTACGCGTCCACGCCGAGGGCGATCTGCCCGCCCGCGCGACGGCCGACCTCTTCCCCGCCTACGATGACGACGGTGGGCTTCTTCTCGTGCTCACGCCGACGAGCTGATCCGCCGATACCCTGGTCGCCGTGACCGACCGCCGTCGCAACCTCTTCATCCTGCTCCTGGTCGCCGGGCTGCTCATCGGGTCCGTGACCGCCGCCGTGGTCAAGAAGACCCGGCTGGGCCTCGACCTCCAGGGAGGCGTCGAGCTCGTCTACCAGGCCAAGCCGACCAAGCAGGTCCCGACGGTCACCGCGGACTCCCTGACCCGCGCGATCGACATCATGCGCGAGCGCGTCGACCAGTTGGGCGTCTCCGAGCCCGAGATCACGCGCCTGGGCAACAACCAGATCCAGGTGGCGCTGCCGGCGGTCAAGAACGCCGACGAGGCCCAGCGCCAGGTCGGGACCACCGCCCAGCTGTTCTTCTACGACTGGGAGCCCAACGTGCTCGGCCCGGGCTGCAAGCCGGCGCCGAGCGACGCCAACGTCACGGGCGGCCCCAGTGCGGGCAACCCCGGGGCGGGGACGCTGTCGCACTACGACGCGGTGATCCGCGCCTCGAAGTGCCCGGAGAAGAACCTCCCGAACTCGTCGTCGGGCGACCAGTTCTACCTCGTCAACGACAAGACCAAGTCGGTGCTCGACGGACCCGGCGAGCGGCCGACCGACCTGCGCCGCGCCAGGCGCGGCGAGCGCGTCGTGCGCGTCCCGCAGGGCCAGATCGTCGTGCGCGCCCAGTCTCCCGACAAGGGTCCGAAGATCGACCAGTGGTACGTCCTGCGCGACGACCCGGCGCTCAAGGGCAGCGACATCAAGAACCCGGAGCAGAGCTTCGACTCCGGCGCGGGGGGCACCGGCCAGCCGATCGTCACGTTCGACTTCTCGAGCAAGGGCCGGAAGATCTGGCATGACGTCACGCGGCAGATCGCCCAGCGCGGCCAGGCCAACCAGCTGCCCGGGACGTCGGTGCAGGCGGCCGCGCAGCACTTCGCGATCGTGCTCGACACCGAGCTGATCTCGGTCCCGTTCATCGACTTCAAGCAGAACCCCGACGGCATCGACGCGACCAACGGCTCGCAGATCGAGGGCGGCTTCACGATCCAGTCGGCGCAGCGGCTGGCCAACCTGCTCAAGACCGGCGCGCTGCCGGTCAAGCTCGACCTGATCTCGCAGTCACAGGTCTCGGCGACGCTGGGCAAGCAGGCGCTGCACCAGGGCCTGATCGCCGGCCTCGTCGGCTTCGTCGTCGTCGCGCTGTTCCTCCTGACCTTCTACCGGCTGCTGGGCCTGATCGCCGTCGGCGCGCTGGTCGTCTACGGCGTCTACTTCTTCGCGCTGATCAAGCTCATCCCGATCACGCTGACGCTGCCGGGCATCGCGGGCCTGATCCTCACGATCGGCATCGCGGCCGACGCCAACATCGTCATCTTCGAGCGCGTCAAGGAAGAGGTGCGCGCCGGGCGGTCGGTGGCCGCCGCGATCGCCACCGGCTACCGCAAGGGCCTGGCGGCGATCATCGACGCCAACGTCGTCACGTTCATGGTGGCGTTCATCCTGTTCATCATCGCCGTGGGCGGGGTGCAGGGGTTCGCCTTCGTGCTGGGCATCGGCACGATGGTCTCGCTGTTCACCGCGGTGCTGGCGACGAGCGCCATCCTCGGCACGCTGTCCCGGTCGCGATACGCGATCGCCCACAAGCGCGCGGTCGGCGCCGGCGAGCGCCGGTCGGTGTGGGGCAACTTCGACTTCATGGGCAAGTCGAAGTGGTTCTTCTCGCTGTCGGGCTGCATCCTGCTCATCGGGGCGCTCGCCATCGGCGGCAAGGGGCTGAACTTCGGCATCGACTTCGAGTCGGGCACGCGCATCACCGCGACGCTCCAGCGGACGGCCAGCGAGAACGCGGTGCGCGACGCCGCGCAGGCGGCGGGCGCGACCAACCCGGAGGTCCAGAAGGTCACCGGCAAGGGACGGCCCGCCAACACGTTCCAGATCTCGACGCCGACGCTGCAGCCGAGGCAGGTCTCGGCCGTCACCGGTCAGCTCGACAACCGCTTCGGCATCCGCGGGCAGCCCAACACGCAGTCGGTCGGCCCGAGCTTCGGCGCGACCGTGGCGCGCGCAGCGATCGTCGCGATCATCGCGTCGCTGCTCGTCATCAGCGTCTACATCGCGCTGCGGTTCGAGTGGAAGTACGCCGTCCCGGTGCTGATCGCGTTGATGCACGACCTGCTCATCACCGCCGGCGTCTACTCGCTCACGGGCCGGGAGGTGACGGCGTCGACGGTCGCGGCGCTGCTGACCATCCTTGGTTACTCGCTCTACGACACGATCATCGTGTTCGACCGCATCCGCGAGAACGTTCCGCGGATGCCGCGGGCGGCGTTCTCGCAGATCGTCAACCGCTCGATGAACGAGGTCCTGACGCGATCGCTGGCCACGTCGTTCTGCACCGCGCTGCCGATCCTCTCGCTGCTGCTCTTCGGCGGCGACACGCTCAAGGACTTCGCCTTCGCGCTGCTCATCGGCACGATCTCCGGCGCCTACTCGTCGGTCTTCATCGCCTCGCCGGTGCTCACGCACTGGAAGGAGCGCGAGCCGGTGTACGAGAAGCGCGCCGACCGCATTCGCGGTGAGCTGGGCTACCTGCCGGCCTACGCGACGGCGATCGGCGGCGCGCCGGTCGACGTCGGCGAGAAGGAAGAGGCCAAGCGGGCGCGGCGCCTGACCGCGCCGACGCAGCCCGAGGAGATCTCGCAGAGCGAGTTCCAGCAGCTCGTCGCCGATATCCAGGAGCCCGAGCCGGCGGCCACGCCGTCCCGGCGCGGCGACGGCGCGGCTGACCGCGGGCGCGACCTCGATCCCGAGGAGGTCGTCATGCCCAAGGGCGAGAAGCGCGACAAGCCGCGCCGCCCCCGCAACCGCCGCCACGGGAGGTCGCGCTAGCCATGGCCATGTTCGCCTGGGTCATGATGGGCCTCGCCATCTGGCACTTCACGATCTTCCTGCCCGACCGCTTCTGGGGCGGGATCGTGGGCGCGTTCCTCGGCGCGCTCGTCGGCGCGGTGATCTTCGGCGTCATCGTCAACGGCGCGACGGTTCCGGGGCAGAGCGACACGCATCTCTTGACGGCGGCCGAGGCGATCCCCGGCGCGGCGCTTGGGATCGCGGCCGTGTATCTGTGGGGCGTGCGGCGGGAGCGGGCGGGGGGCTGAGCTCCGGCGCGGGGCGCTTGGCGTCCCGTGCGCTGCGTTTGCCCCGGGCTGTGGTCACGCGTCCCGCGCGCTGCGTTTGCGCCGGGTCGCGACGTGGTCCGGGGCACCGAGGGGGAGCGGATCGTGGTCCGCGCCGCGCCCGGGCCGTGCGGGCGAGCGGGCCGCCGCCTGGCCCGGGCGGGCGCCCGTCGATCGCATGCGTCAAGAAGAGATCCACCATGGATCCGTTCTGCACACTCGATGCCGCGGGTCGCCGCGCCTGGCGTGTTGCCGTGCACGGGCCGCGTCGGGGTCGCACGCGTCAAGAAGCGCATGACAGTCATGCGGTTCTTGACACGCGATGCCCGGGGAGCCGCGCCTGGCGTGTTGCCGCTCGGGCCCGGGCGGAGACCAGGCCGCGTTCCCCTCGGTGACACGAGCGCGGCCGCGACCCGCAAGCCGGTAGCGAGCGGGACGCCACGGCCAGCCCTACGGCCGCCGCCCCCGAGGCAACCCGTCGACCACCAAGTCATACGAGTCCTCCACCAGGTCGCGCACCATCGCCTCGTCGAGCGTCCCGTCGAGCGTGACGGTGTTCCAGTGGCGCTTGTTGAGGTGATAGCCCGGACGCACGGCGGCGTACGTGTTGCGCAGCTGCACGGCGAGCTCGGGCTCGCACTTGAGGCTGACCTCCAGCGGGCGGCCGGCGAGGTTGGTGATCGCGAAGATCTTGCCGCCGACCTTGAACACCGACACGCCCTCGCCGAACGGGAACTCCTCGGTCGCGCCGGGGAAGGAGAGGCAGAGGCGGCGCAGGCGCGCGGGCGTCACCGGCTGACCGTATCCGTCCGGGGCGCCCCGTACGGTCCCGCGGCTCCATGGCCACCGACGCCCCGCCCGCTCCGCCCGTCCGCAGCGCGCCCCCGCCCGCGCGGCGGCTGGTGCTCGCGCCCTGCCCGACCGGCGCGGTCGCGCGGCTGGAGGCGCAGCTCGGCGTCAGCCATGTCGTCGCCCAGGTCCTCGTCCGCCGCGGGCTCGCCGACCCGGCCGCCGCGGAAGCCTGGCTCGCCGCCTCCGACGCCCATCCGGCGAGCGCGTTCCGGGGGATCGACGACGTGGTCGCGCTCGTCCGCCGGCATGTCGCCGCCGGCTCGCCGATCACCGTCCACGGCGACTACGACGTCGACGGCGTGTGCTCGACGGCGATCCTCGTGCGCGCGCTGCGCTCGCTCGGCGCGCACGTCGGCTGGTACCTGCCCAGCCGCCTCGAGGACGGCTACGGCCTCAGCGCGCGCACCGTCGAGCGCCTGGCCGCGCGCGGGACGGCGCTGCTCGTCACCGCGGACTGCGCGATCACCGCGGTCGCCGAGGTCGCGACCGCGCGGGCGGCGGGGATGGACGTCGTCGTCACCGACCACCACGCGCCGCGCGCCGACGGTTGCCTGCCGGAGGCGCCGATCGTCCACCCGGCGCTGTGCGACTACCCCTGCCCGCAGCTGTGCGCGGCGGGGGTCGCGCTCAAGCTCGCCGAGGCGCTCGAGGCGCCGACGGCAGCCGACGACCTCGACCTCGCCGCGCTGGCCACGGTGGCCGACGTGGTCGCGCTCACCGGCGAGAACCGGCGCCTGGTCCGCGAGGGGCTGCGCGCGCTGGCGACCACGGACAAGCCGGGGCTCCGGGCGCTGATGCGAGTCGCCCAGGTGGACCCGACGCGCCTGGACGCCACCGCCGTCGGCTTTCGGCTCGCACCCCGGATCAACGCGGCCGGGCGCCTGCACCGCGCCGACGCCGGGCTCGAGCTCGTGCTGACCCGCGACCCGGCGCGGGCCGAGGCGGTCGCCGACGAGCTCGACCGGGTCAACGCCGAACGGCGCCACGTGGAGGAGCGCATCCGGTTCGAGGCCGAGGCGCGCGTCGCCGAGCACGGCGACCAGCCGGCGTACGTCCTGGCCGGGGAGGGCTGGCATCCAGGCGTCGTCGGGATCGT
>VAWY01000210.1 GCA_005888335.1 Actinomycetota bacterium | reverse complement strand
CCGCCGGTGCAGCTCCTCCCAGCCGGCCTCGTCGGCCGCGGCGACGCGCTCGGCCGTCCAGCCCAGAAAGGGCGTCAGCGCGGCCGAGTGGGCGCGCGTCGGCGACGTCGGGCGCTCGAGCGCCGCGAGCAGCCGCAGCCAGTCGCGCGCCGGCGTGGTGCCGAAGACGCTCCCGGCGCCGTTGATGACGGCCGGGATCGCGGCCTCGTCGAGCGCGTCGCGGACGAGCGCGGCCGTGCGGTGCGTGCGCACCAGCACCGCGAGGTGGCGGGGGCAGACGCGCTCGCGCCGCGCGACCGAGCCGTCCTCGCACCGGACCTCGATCTGCGCGCCCGACGACAGCAAGGCGGCCATATCGGCGGCCAGGTCGCTGGCGATGTGCTCGCGCGCCGAGGCGGCGCTCGCGTAGCCGCCGTTGGTCAGCTTGATGCCCGGATCGCCGCGGTGCACCACCCGCACCCGCAGCGGCTCCGAAACGGGCGCGCCCGACAGGCGCGGCGTCCGGTTGGCCGGGGCGGCCTGCACGGTGCGGTAGACGATCCCCTCGTGGCCGAGCTTGGCGCCGCCGAACAGCGCGTCGTAGGCGTCGATGAGCCCCTGATCGCTGCGCCAGTTGGTCTCGAGCGTCGCCCGCTCGTCCGCGGCGCGAGCGGCATCCAGATACGCGTAGACGTCGGCGCCGCGGAAGGCGTAGATCGCCTGCTTGGGGTCGCCGATCAACACGAGCGTGACCCCGCCCTCGCCGAACGCGCGGCGCATGATGTCCCACTGGACGGGGTCGGTGTCCTGGAACTCGTCGACGAGCACGACGCGGTAGCGCTCACGCAGCCGCGCGGCGGCCGCCGGCCCGCCGGGACCGCGCAGCGTGTCGTCCAGGCGCGTCAACAGGTCGTCGTAGGTCATGACGCCCAGCCGGCGCTTGCGTCGCTCGAGCTCGTCGCGCACGGCGACCGCGAGCCGACGGCGCATCGCCGCCATCGACCAGTCCGGCGCCGCCGCCGGCTCGATCGGCGCCGCCGGGTTCGACACGGCGGCCCAGGCGATCGCCATCGCCTCCGCGCGACCGAACCCGCCCGTGTCAGCACCGTGGAAACGCCTGACGTAGAGGTCGTCGACGACGTCCGCGAGCAGGTCGCTGACGTCCTCCACGAACGCCGTGTCGCGCTCGACGTCCCCGGCGACACCCAGCCCGCCGAGCACCTCCTGGCAGAACCCGTGCGTGGTGGCGATCGTCGCCGCGTCGAAGCCGGCGAGCGCGCGGGCGAGCCGCCAGCGCCGCTGCTCGACGTCCTCCGGGGCGCCCTCGGCGAGCAGCCGGACGACCGCGTCGTCGGGCTGCGCGCCCGCGAGCGCGCGGGCGAGGCCCTGCTCGACGGCGACCAGGCGCTCGCGAACGCGCTCGCGCAGCTCGCCGGTGGCCATGCGCGTGAACGTCACGAGCAGCAGTTCGTCGAGCGGCGTGCCCTCGGCGACGTACCGGGCGGCGAGCGCGGCGATCGTGTACGTCTTGCCCGTGCCGGCGCTCGCCTCGAGCACCGTCACGCCACTGGGCAGCGGCCCGCAGGCGTCGAACGGCCGGACGTCGGCTGCCAGCCCGCTCACCGGTCGGTCAGCTCCTCGCGGGCCAGCGTCCCGGCCCACAGCCGGCGCGCGTACTGGCCGAAGCGCGTGGTCTCCGAGGCATCCCACGCCTCGTCGCTGCGCGGCGGCGCGTCCAGGACCTCGGCGAGGTCCAGCACGCCGCCGAGGACGAGCTCGTGCTCGGGCTCGGCGTCCTCGCGCGAGAAGTTCCAGGTCGACTCCCACCCCTTGCGCGCCGCCGCCTCGGCGTTCTTGCCGGCCGCGGCCGCCGCCGCGAACGCCGCCGACGACTCGCACGCGATCGGCAACGGCTCGCGCATCCCGCGGTCCCACAGGTCGACGAGCGTGGCGAGGTGCTCGAGCGCCTCGTCGGGCCCGAGCGGCGGGATCCGCGCGATCGTCACCTCGGCGTCGCGCGCGCCGTACCGGGCCCGCCCGATCGTGACCGCCTCGAACGCCCGCCCGGGACGCGCCGCGGTCACCGCGAGAAGTCGTACCCAAGCCGCGAGGCGGTGCTTCGGGCCGACGCGCGAGAACGCCACCATGCGCAGCACGTCGCCATAGACGCCCGGCACCGTCCCGCTGAGCGACCGGCCGTCGTCGAGCACGACCTTCACGTCCACGGATCCCGGCTCCGCGCCCGCGCCGATGGCCCGCCGCGCCTGCTCGGCGATCTGCATGACCACCGGCCGCACGTCGTCGACGACCGCGTTGGCGAGCTCGCCGGGCGGCAGCGTTCCGCGGGCCCGCTCGGCCGCCACGCAGGCCTCGATGTCCGCGCCCGCAAGGACGCCGTCGAGCAGCCGGCTGCCGACGCCCCAGCGCTCGAGGTGGTCGAGCTCGATCGGCAGGGCGTCCGCCACCTCGCTCGAGTAGTCCCGCACGGTGATGCCGAGCCGCTGGCGCAGGAAGGCGCGGACCGGGTGCTCGACGAACCGCACGAGGTCGTCGAGCTCCACGAGCCCCGCCTCGAGGGCCGGCAGGAGCTCGCTGAGGAACGGCGCCGGCTCGCCGCGCTCGCCCGCCAGGGCGCGCGCTCCCTCCAGCGTGATCGCGTCGAAGCTCCACGTCCGGCCGGCGACGAGCGCGCCGCGCTCGAAGTTGCGCGGATCGAAGGGCTGCAGCGGGTGGCGGACGACGATGCGGTCGCGCGCGGCGCCCTCCTCAACCCGCACCGTGCGATCGACGACATCGAGCAGCTCGCCGATCGGCACGGCGGGCGGGCGGGCGATGTTCGTGCGCTCGTCGTTCCCGGTGTAGGTGACGACGAGGCGGTCGCTGGCCGCCAGCAGGGCGTCGAGCAGCAGCTGGCGGTCCTCCGTGCGGGCGTCGCGGTCGCCGACGTGCTCTTCGCGCAGCATGATGTCGTCGCCGTCGCGCGGCGACTTGCGCGGGAAGACGCCGTCGTCCATCCCGAGCAGGCAGACGACTCGATGCGGGACCGACCGCATCGGCATCAGCGTGCAGATCGTCAGGTGGCCGGTGCGGAAGTTCGCGCGCGTCGGGCGGCCCGCGAGGCGATCGGCGAGCAGCGCGCTGACCTCGGGGAGGGTGAGCGGCGTGACGGCGTCGTCCGCCTCGTCGAGGACGTCGTCGAGCATCCGATCGAGCTCGGCGCGCTGCCAGGCGTCGCGCTCGCCCGTGGCGGTCAGCGCGCCGGCTGCGGTCGCGATCGCCTCGGTCCAGGCGTCGATCGTCTGGGCGGCGCTGAGGGCGTCGAGCGAGCGCTGCAGCCGGTCGACGAACTCGGCGAAGCGCCCGGCGAGGTCGATCGCGCCGCTGTCGACGTCGTCGAGCGGAAGGACGCCCGCGAAGAGCCGCTGCTCGTCCTCGGTCATCGTGACGCCGACGAGCACGCGATCGAGCCCGAACCGCCACGTGCCCGCGGCGAGCTTGTCGAGCTTGAACGGCGCGCGGTGCGCCTCATCCAGGCCCCAGCGCACGCCGCTGTCGGCGACCCACTCCTCGAGGCGGGCCAGGGCGTCGTCGTCGAAGGCGAAGCGCCGGCGCACCGGCTCGCGGTCGACGAGGTCGAGCACCTGCGACGCGGTCACGCGCTCCTCGGCGAGGTCGATCAGCCGCGCGACGACGCCGAGCACCGGGTTGGTCTGGCGCAGCGACCGGTCGGCGAGCCTGACGCGCAGGTCGGGTGGGCGGACCCCGGCGGGCACGACATCGTCGTCGCCCGCGACTTCCCCCGCCCCGAAGGTCGCGTGGATGAGCGGCGCGAACGTCTCGATGTCTGGGCACATGACGATCACGTCGCGCGGCTCGAGGGTGTCGTCGTCCTCGAGGAGGTGAAGGATCGCGTCGTGCAGCACCTCGACCTGCCGCGCGCGGCCGTGGCAGGCGTGGACCTCGACGCTGCGGTCGCCGGGGTCGAGGAGCGGGCGGTCGTCCGGCGCGCCGGGCAGCGGGGCGCCCGGAGGGGAACGGTCCGCGCGCACGTCGGCCTGCAACCGGCCGAGCAGCGAGCGGGGCGGCTCTGCGACGGCGTGGTGGTGGTCGGCGTGCTCGGTCGCGCCCAGGACGAGCTGCATCTCGCGCGCGTCCTGTCCCCACGAGGCCAGCAGCCGGTTGGCGGGCAGGGCGGCGGTCGCGTCGTCGCGGCGCCGGACGATCGCCGGCCGGTCCTCTGTAGCGCGGGCGATCTCGGCCCACAGGATCGGCGACGGGTGCAGCAGGAACAGGTGGACGTCGCGGCCCTCGGCGAGCGCGCTCAGGACGTGCAGCCGGCCGGCGGGCAGGCGGGTGAGGCCGAAGATCGACAGGCGCTGCGGCAGGTCGAGCAGCGCCGGCTCGTCGCGCAGCCGTGCGCACGCGCCGTCGACTCGCTCGGCGAGGTCGGGGACGGCGATCCGCTCGCGCAGGCGCCGCCACAGCTGCGCCTGCCAGCGGCAGTCGTCGGGCAGCTCGCCGGCGCTGCCCGTCGCCCACGCGCGCACCATCTCCGGCCGATGGAGTGCGTAGCGGTCGAAGAGGTCGGCGAGGTGGCGCAGCGTGCTGAACCGGCGGGCCGTGCCGTTCGTCCCGCCGAGGTGGTCGGCGAGACTCTGGAGCCACGGCTCGTGCAGGCAGGCGTAGACGACCTCGAGCAGCGGCCACACGAGGCGCTCGGGCAGCCACGGGTCGGTGTCCGCGTCGATCCCGGACGCGGTGGCGACCGCGTCGCCGATGAGGCGGCGCGGCGAGGGGAACTCGACGTTCGCGCACACGCCGAGGCGATCCGAGATGCGTTGCGAGAGCCAGCGCTCCATGCCGCGAGTCGGAACGGCGATGACCTCGCGCGCGAACGGATCGGGCGGCGGGTCGGCGAGGAGCGCGCGAAGCGCGTCGACGAGGGCGTCGGCTCGCTCGGCTCGATGGATGTGGAGCACCGGGGTGAGTCTTCCGGGGGAGAGGTTTTCTAAATCGGTGTCTTAGGACGGTGTCGGGGCCCTCAGGACGCCGACCGCGTCGGGCGCCGCCCCTGAGACGAGCGCCCGCGGGGAGCGTGCGGGCGTCGAGCCCTCGCCCGTGGACCGAGCGGAATGTAAGACCGCCACACATCGGAAGTCGCTCGCTCGCGCGATGATCTGACGCGTGCTCGCCTCCATCGCCCTCCTGATCCTCGGGCTCTGGGCCGTGCTGGGTGTCGTCAACGCCCGGCGCCCGGCGCGCACCTGGTGGCTCATGGGCGGGAGCTGGATCGCCGCGTGGGTCGCGACGGAGCTCGCGCCGCATCTCGTGCTCGGCGGCACCGCTCTCGCAGTGATCCTCGTCGTGGTCGGCGCGCTGGAGCACACGGTCGGCTGGATCGGGCTGGCCGGGGTTGTCATCGCCGACGCCGTCGCCATCCCGCTCATCCTCCGCGCGCTCACGACCGCCGCGGCGCTCGAGGAGATCGTCGACGAGCTCGACCCGCACGAGTCGGTCAAGCGGTATCCGCGCCGGCACATCGCGTTCCCGTGGCTGGCCTGGCGGCGGCGCGACATCCGCCGCGTCAACGGCATCCGCTACCGCGGCCGGCGCAAGCTCGACGTGTACCTCCCGCGGTCCGAGGCCGAAGAGCCGCGCCCCGCGATCGTCCACGTCCACGGCGGCGCGTGGATGATCGGCTCGCGGCGCGAGCAGGGCGTCCCGCTGCTGGGCCACATGGCGGCCAACGGGTGGGTCGGCTTCAACGTCGACTACCGGCTCAGCCCGCGCGCGACGTGGCCCGACCACCTCGACGACATCCGCGCCGCGATCGACTGGGTGCGCGAGCACGCCGGCGAATACGGCGTCGACCCGTCGTTCATCGCGATCACCGGCGGCTCGGCCGGCGGGCACCTGTCCGCGCTGGCCGGGCTGACGATCCCGGGGATCGCGGCGTGCGTGCCGTTCTACGGCGTCTACGACCTCGTCGACGAGGAGCGCCGGCACGTGCCGACGCTCCAGCACATCCTCGAGCGCTACGTCTTCAAGGTCCGCCGCCGCGACGACCCCGGGCGCTACCGGGATGCCTCCCCCACCTTCCGCGTGCACCCGGACGCGCCGCCATTCTTCGTCATCCACGGCGAGTCCGATTCGCTCGTGCCGGTCGAGGAGGCGCGCGCCTTCGTCGAGCGGCTGCGCGAGGTCTCGGATGAGCGCGTGCTCTACGCCGAGATGCGCGGCGGCCAGCA
>VAWY01000209.1 GCA_005888335.1 Actinomycetota bacterium | reverse complement strand
GAGGTCGCGGACAAGGCCGTGCGCATGGCCGCGGTCTCGCCCACCGGCGCGATGCACGACATCTACGAGCACCAGCGCGCGTCCCTCGGCGACCTGATCCGCGCGGTCCGGCTGCGCGACGGCCAGCTCGGCGCTCTCGCGGCGATCGGCGGACGCTGCGTCGTGCTCGACCACGTCAGCCGCCCAGACGTCTTCGCCGCGCTCCACGCTCCGCTGCTGCAGGGCTACGCGCTCGACGCGCTCGAGGCGAGCGAGCGCCCGGCCCCCTCGCGCGAGGAGGCCGAGGCCTTCGTCGCCCAGGTGCTGCACGCGCGACTCAGCGAACGCGACGGAATCGGACTCGGCCGCTCGGCGCAGTTCGCGACGCCCGCGGCCGCCGGCACCGCGCTGCTCGCCGAGCACGAGCTCGTGCAGCTGACCGTGTTCGCCGAGGAGTCCGCTGGGGGCACCCCGACCCAGACGCGGATCCGCCGCCCCTCTCGGCGCCGGTGACGATGGCGCGCAAACCGGGCAAGCTTTCTGAGCGGGAGGCTTATGGAGCGCGTCGATGATCGGCTGATCCTGTCGGCCTCGGACCTCATTGATTTCCTCGAGTGTCCGCATCTCACGCACCTCGATCTGCAGGTGGCGACGGGCCGGCTGAAGCTGGAGGCGACGCGGACCGACTCGGCCGACCTCGTTGCGCGCAAGGGGGATGAGCACGAGCTCGCGCATCTCGCCGCAATCAAAGAAGCGGGGCTCGATGTCGTGACCATCGAAAGCGAGCGGGGATTCGATGGTCTGCGGCGCGGAGCCGACCGCACCCTCGAGGCGATGCGCGCGGGTGCCGAGGTGATCTACCAGGGCGTTCTCTTCGACGGCGAGCGCTGGCGCGGCCACGCCGACTTCCTCGAACGCGTGGACCGGCCTTCGGGGCTCGGGTCGTGGAGCTACGAGGTCGCCGACACCAAGCTCGCCCGGCGCGTCAAGCCGTACTTCCTCGTCCAGCTGTGCTTCTACTCGCAGCTCCTCGAGCGCCTGCAGGGCACCGCCCCGGAGTGGACGCACGTCGTCCTCGGCTCAAAGGCGCGCGAGAGCTTCCGGCTCGCCGAGTTCTCCGCGTACTACCGCCGGCTGCAGGACCGCTTCCTGCGAGTGCTCGAGGCGGGGGCGAACGGGACGTATCCCGATCCGGTCGAGCACTGCGGCATTTGCCGATGGTCGGCGCACTGCGACGCGCGGCGGGAAGCTGATGACCACCTCTCGCTGGTGGCCAACATGCGCCGCTCACAGGTTGCGCGGCTCAGCGAGGTCGGGATCACCACGGTCACGGAGCTGGCCCGCGCGAACGGCGATCAGCGGCCGGCGCGCATCGGGCGCCACACCTACGAGGCGTTGCGCGAGCAGGCGACGCTGCAGGTCGTCCAGCGCGAGACGGGCGAATACCGCTACGACCTCCTGACGCCCGAGACGGGCCGCGGGTTCGCGCGGTTGCCGGAGCCATCTCCCGGTGACCTGTTCTTCGACATGGAAGGAGACCCGTTCTTCGACGAGGGCTTGGAGTACCTCTTCGGCGTCACCACGATCGAGGACGGCCAGCCGCGGTTCCGGGCGTTTTGGGCCATCGACCGCACCGAGGAGAAGCGCGCCTTCGAGGCGTTCATCGACTTCACGATGGAGCACCTCGAGCGCCACCCGGCTGCGCACGTCTACCACTACGCCCCGTACGAGCCGACGGCGCTCAAGCGGTTGATGGGCCTGCACGCCACGCGGGAGGACGAAGTCGATCACCTGCTGCGCTCCCAGAAGCTCGTCGACCTCTACGCCGTCGTCCGCCAGGGGCTGCGGATCTCGCAGCCGAGCTACTCGATCAAGAAGGTCGAGGCCTTCTACATGCCGCCGCGTGAAACCGACGTCACCGATGGCGGCGACTCGATCATCGAATTCGAGCGCTATCTCGACGAGCGGGACCCGGCAATCCTCGACGCGATCGAGCGCTACAACGAGGACGACTGCCGCTCGACGTGGCTACTGCGCGAGTGGCTGCTGGAGCGGCGGACCGAGGCGATCGAGCGCTTCGGCGCCGACATCCCGTTCCGGGCTCCGCCCGACCCCTACCAGCCCGACAAGGAGGAGGCCGCCGAGCTCGATGCGCTGCGTCGAGCACTGCTGGAAGGCATCGGCGATGACATCGACGAGCTCACGGACGACGAGCGCTCGCGCTGGCTGCTCGCGCAGCTGCTCGACTACCACCGCCGCGAGGCCAAGCCCGAGTGGTGGGCGTACTTCGAGCGCCTCGACGCCGACGACGAGCAGCTCATTGAGCTCGACACCGAGGCGCTCGCCGGGCTGACGGACGCCGGCATCTACCCCGAGGTTCTGCCGCCGCCGTCGCGCTCACTCATCCACACGCTTCGGTTCCCGCCGCAGGAGCACAAGATCGCGCCGGGCGATTTCATCGACCCTGCAACCAAGAAGGGGGTGGCCGTCGAGTCGATTGACGACGGCACCGGGCTCGTGCGCATCCGTCGCGCCGCGAAGCGCCGCGACGAGCCCCTGCCCCGCGCGCTGATCCCCGGCCAGCCCTACGACACCTCCTGCCAGCGCGCGGCTCTGCGCCGGTTCGCCGAGGACGTGGCCGCGCATGGGCTACAGGCGGATGGCGCCTACCAGGCGCTGCGCGAGGTCCTGCGCCGACAGCTTCCCCGTACGACCGCCTGCAGCCAGGGCGAGTCGCTGCAGTCCTGCGAGTTCAATCTCGAGGCGGCAACACGGATCGCCGAAGGACTCGACAGCAGCCACCTGTTCATCCAGGGCCCGCCGGGCTCGGGCAAGACGTACACCGGAGCCCATCTCATCCTGCACCTGCTGGACCGCGGCTGCCGGGTCGGCGTTGCGTCTGGCAGCCACAAGGCGATCCACAAGCTGCTCGAGGAGGTCGAGCGCTTCGCCCCCAAGGCTGGCGTCTCATTCCGTGGGCTGAAGAAGACCTCGGGCCCCGGCTCCGAGTACTCATCCAAGCTCGCCGAGCCCTACATCGACAACACCGCCGAGATCGACGACATCCTCGATCACGACACCCGCCTCGTGGCGGGGACCGCCTGGCTCTTTGCGCGCCCGGAGCTCGACGGCACGCTCGACTATCTGTTCATCGACGAAGCGGGCCAGCTCTCGCTCGCCGACGCGCTCGCCATGGGCACGGCCGCTCGCAACCTCGTGCTCCTCGGCGACCCTCAGCAGCTCGCGCAGGTCTCCCAGGCCGTCCACCCGCCTGGCGCCGGCGCATCGGTGCTTGAGCACCTGCTCGGCGAGCACTCGACGATCCCGCCCGAGCGCGGCCTGTTCATCGACGAGACCCGGCGCATGCACCCGGACGTCTGTCGCTTCGTCTCCGAGGTCGTCTACGAGGGACGCCTGGAGTCCTACGCCGACTGTGCGCGCCAGCGCATCGACGCGTTCGGTGAGCTGACCGGCACCGGGGTGCGCTACCTGCCGGTCGAGCACACCGGCAACGCCCGCCAGTCGCCCGAGGAAGCGGCCGTGATCGCGCACCACATCAGCGACCTCATCGGCGCCCGCTACACGAAGGCGAACGGGGAGACGGTCGAGCTGACGGCGGGCGACATCATGGTCGTCACGCCCTACAACGCGCAGGTGCGCTGCCTGCGCGCCCAGCTGCCCGATGGCGTGCAGATCGGCACTGTCGACAAGTTCCAGGGCCAGCAGGCGGCGATCATCTTCTTCTCCATGGCGACGTCCAGCGGCCAGGAGATCCCGCGCAATCTCGAGTTCCTCTTCAGCCGCAACCGGCTCAACGTCGCCGTCTCGCGAGCCCGCTGCCTCGCCGTGCTCGCCTGCAGCCCCGAGCTGCTGCACATCCGGTGCCGGTCGGCCGACCAGATGCGGCTCGTCAATGCGCTGTGCCGGCTGGTCGAGATGGCGAACGCCTGAATCAGGCTGCGAGGAACTGTTCGAAGCGCAGTTCGAGCCGCTCCGGGTCGGGACGATGCTCCACGCGAGTCGGCTGCGCGATCCGGTGGCGGTGGAAGCCCTGCAGCCCCTCCCGGAGCATCGGACCGTCGTGTTCGTTGAGCACTCTTGACGCAATGTGGACGACGCCAGCCGAGTCGATGCCGAGGACGTGACGGTCGTAGGCGAGGTGGTGGATCGCACACAGCGCGAGGCCATTGCGGATCACCGCTGCGCCCCGCTCGTGAGCGTCTTCGATGATGTGCGCGGCCTGGAGGAGCGAGCGCTCTCGCAGCGCGCAGATCGTGCAGCGATGACGGTACGCAGCGAGCACCTGGAAGCGAAACTGGTGCTGATGGAGTCGGTAGCGCGCTTCGCGCAGCGCGTAGCGGCGAACGTCTACATCCGATCGGATGCCGGCCGGCGTCAGATCGGTGGCGCGACTGCCGATCTGCACGAGGACAGCTCGTTCGTTAGGGCGGTCGTCGACGACGTAGACCGGGGCCGAGAGCGCGTACACCGAGGGCGCGATCCCCATTAGGTAGATCACGGGCACCTGCTCGGCGAAGGCCGCACGAAGCGCGCGGTTGTCCGGGCTGTCGACGGGGCCCTGCCGGTAGCTGTAGAGGATCGACCCGCTCTCTTCGTCGAACGCGTCCTCGTACGGCGGCGGGGCGTTCGGCTTCGGCGCCGCGGTCACGATGGTTAGCGCCGCAGGACCTCGGAAGCGCCGAGGACGGTGGATGCCCGACTGTGGATTGACGAGCGGGTACTGCTGCCCGCCAACCTCGAGGTTCCTGAGCAGCTCGGTGCGTGGGATCAGATCATCGAAGCGTCGCGACAGACCGTGAAGGTGCTCGATCGCCGCCAGACGCACGTGGAAATCGGGATCCACCGTTCAGGACCTTTCCGCGCATTGCCCTGTTCCGCAAGACCGCTAGTGCACCTTCGTCACGCGTCGCGGATCCTGACGACGTCACGTACGGGATGACCACGCCGACGATCACGGCTCTCACACAGGCCAAGCCGCTGATCGACATGCGGAACGTGATGCGGACGCAGCAGCCGCTCGGGATCGTCCATCCATCGTCGGCGCTCTACATGCGGAACGACCGGGCCGTAAGCCACCGGGCTTCGCCGCGATTAGCCGTCTCCCGCTCATCGGCCCCTACCCGCGGCTCGTGTAGCGCTCGTTCGCGGAGGCCGCGCCGCTCGGCGCGACGGTCGCCAAGACCGCCGGCCACGCCTCGGTCAACGACCCCGTCGTGAGCAACCCAACCGAACTGTCGGTCCTCCTGGATCCCTTGAGGATCACTTCACCCTCGATGTTCGGAGGATCTCTCTCGAGTGATGGCGCGCCAGACTGGCACGGCGGTCGCTGCGACGTGCTTATCGGCCGTTGAAGCTACGCGAACCGTCCGGCCAGCGATCACGCGCCCATAGCCGCCACCGCAGACCGGAGGCGCGCGCCGCGGGACGCGAGGCGGCAGCGCGAATCGTTTCCTCGGGCCCCGCGACAATCAGGCGCTCACGGGCTCGCGTGACCGCCGTGTAGAGCAGCTCCTGCGTGAGGACCTGCGACGCCGGGCCCGGCAGGACGACGGCGGCTGTTTTGAACTGCGAGCCCTGGCTTTTGTGGATCGTCATCGCGTAGACGGTGTCTACGGCGCCGAGGCGGGAAGGGCTGTACTCGGCGATCTCGCCGCGCCGTTCGAACGCTGCGGTCGCGCGCCCTCTCTCATTCGCTACCACGACGCCTGTGTCGCCGTTGTAGAGCCGCAGGCCGTAGTCGTTCTCGCTCACCAGCAGCGGGCGGCCCGGGTACCACTCGCCCTCCGCGCCGAAGCCGGGAATCGCGGCGGCGAGCCAGCGTTCGATGCGGTCCATCCAGGTGGCAACGCCGTGGAGGCCGCGGCGGTGGGCGCAGAGGACGCGGAACGCGCCGAGGGAATCGAGCGCCAGTCGGGCATCGCCGGCGCGGGCGGCCTCGATGACCGCGCGGCCGGCGGCCACGGCGCCTTCGCGGACCGGGGCCAGCGCGCCCGCGTCGGCGTCGGCGACGTCGTGGTCGATCCAGGTGACGCCCTCGGGGGCGGCGGCGAGCGTCTCGATCACCGCGTCGGCGTCGCCGCGGCGGATGGCGTCGGCCACGGCGGCGATGCCCTCGCCGAAGCGGTGGACGCGCTCGAGCACGACGATCCCGTCCCCCACCGCTGCGCCCGACGGCGGGTCGATGGCGGCGACGTCCAACCCCGTGACCTGGCCGAGACGCTCCCGCGCCGCCGGCGACATAAGGAGCCCCTCGTTCGTCGGCCCGACGATGTCGCCGAGGACCGCGCCGGCCTCGATCGAGGTGAGCTGGCCCTGGTCTCCGACGAGGACGAGGCGGGCCTGCGGGCGGACGGCCTCGACGAGGCGGGCCATGAGGGAGAGGGAGACCATCGAGGTCTCGTCGACGATGACGACGTCGTGCGGCAGCCGGTTGGCGCGGTGGTGGCGGAAGCGGCTGTGGCTGCCGGGGCGCCAGCCCAGGAGGCGGTGCAGCGTCGAGGCTTTCAACTCGAGGAGGTGAGCCCGGATCGCGTCGGTGACATCGAGGCGAGCGGCCTCCTCGTGGACGGCCTCCTCCAGGCGCGCGGCCGCCTTGCCGGTCGGGGCGGCGAGCGCCACGAGGGGCTCGGGCGTGCCGTCGGCGGTGGCCTGCTCGGCGAGGAGGGCGACGATCCGGGCGACGGTGGTCGTCTTGCCGGTTCCGGGGCCGCCGGCGACGACTGCGAAGCGGCGCAGGACGGCCGTCGCCGCGGCGAGGGTCTGGCGGGTGTCGGGCTGCGTCGCGAAGAGGCGGGCAAGGCCTTCGCCGAGCACGTCGTCGCGCACGGCCTCCGGCGGCGCGACGGCCAGCGCAAGGAGGTCGGCGGCCACGCGGCACTCCTCGCGCCAGTAGCGATCCAGATACAGCGCGGTGCCGACGAGGCGCAGCGGGCGGATGGCGCCGTCCGCCTCGTCGCCCACCGCCACGAGCGGGCTCGACGCCAGC
>VAWY01000208.1 GCA_005888335.1 Actinomycetota bacterium | reverse complement strand
CCGCGGACGGTCATGAGGACGTTCGGGCCCATCGGCAGGCCGGCGCGCAGCAGCGCCCGGGTGATGGGGTTGGAGTAGCGGATGAGGGCTGGGACCCTCGTCAGGGATCGGGTCGGGGTCATCGGTCGAGCTCCATGGTCACGTTTGATGTGGTTGCCTTCGTCACTGGCTTGACGGACCCTGACCGGAGAACGTGACCGATGCCTGATCCCGACTGGCTTGCCGAGCGCTTCGAGACGCATCGCACCCACCTGCGCGCGGTCGCCTATCGGATGCTCGGCTCGATGAGTGAGGCGGACGATGCGGTCCAGGACGCTTGGCTCCGACTCGCCCGCGCCGACACGACCGCGGTCGACAACCTCGGTGGCTGGCTGACAACGGTCGTGGCGCGGCTGTGTCTCGACCGGCTGCGGGCACGGACGGCTCGACGCGAGGAGCCGATGGGCGTCCACCTGCCCGAGCCGATCGTGTCGAGCCCGGACGCGGCGCCCGATCCGGAGCAGCAGGCGATCCTCGCCGACTCCGTCGGGCTGGCCATGCTCATCGTGCTCGAGACGCTCACGCCCGCCGAGCGGCTCGCGTTCGTGCTCCACGACACGTTCGGCCTGCCGTTCGAGCAGATCGCGCCGATCGTCGAGCGGACGCCGACGGCCGCGCGCCAGCTCGCGAGCCGCGCCAGGCGCCGTGTTCGCGGCTCGGTCATGCCCGCCCATGTCTCGCCCGCGCGCCAGCGAGAGCTGGTGGACGCGTTCCTGGCCGCCGCGCGGGCGGGCGACTTCGAGGCCCTCCTTCGCGTGCTCGATCCCGAGGTGGTCGTCCGGGCCGACGCCGGCACGACCCTGACCCCGGTCGGTCGCTCGCGGGAGGTCCGTGGCGCGGCCGAGGTCGCGCGACAAGCGCTGGCCTTCCGGGCGCTCGCCCCAGGTGCGAGGGCCGCGTCCATCAACGGGGCGGCCGGTATCGTCGTCTACTCGGGCGATCGCCCGTTCGCCGTCCTTGGCTTCACGTTCGAGGGCCGCGGGCGCTCGGCTCGCATCGCCGAGATCGACATCCTGCTGGATCCGGAGCGCCTCGAGCGCGTGGACCTCAGCGCCGTGAGCGCCGTCGGCGCCGTCAGCGCCGAGCCTTAGCCCGCAGCTTCTCGGGAACGGGCCGCGCCTTCGGCTTGGACTCGTACATCGCCGCGTCGGCCCGGGCGACCGCCGCTGCCAGCGCCTCGTCGTCGCGGCTGGTCGCGGCACCAAGTGAGATCGAATCGCAGCCGGTGCCGCGGAGGACGACAGCGAGCCCGGCGCGAACGCGCGCCATGAACCGCTCGCCACCGGTCTCGTCCGTGTGGGGCATCAGGACCAGGAACTCGTCGCCACCGACGCGTGCCACGTGATCGGATGCGCGGGCCGATCGCCGGAGGAGCTCGGCGGCCGCCTTGAGCGCCTGATCGCCGGCGGCGTGTCCCTCTCGGTCGTTGATCGCCTTCAGTCCGTCGAGATCCGCGCTCACGATCGTCACGCGCTCGGCGTACCTTGTCCGCCGCGCGTCCTCGCTCGCCAGCAGCTCTTCCCACGCCGAGCGGTTCTCGAGGCCCGTCAGTCGGTCCGTGCGGGCTTCGCGGGCGTAGCGGTCGCGCTCGAGCGCAAGCGCCTCGCGCGCCTCCGCCTGCAGCAGCAGCGGCGCCGCCGCAGCCGCGAGCGCGTGGCCGATCCGCTGGCACAGGTTGGTGAAGCCCCGCGGACGGCTCGCCGCGTGGGCGACGACGAGCACGCCAAGCGGCTCGGCATCTCCGATGGGAACGGCGAATCTCGCCACCAGCCCCTGGTTCCGACCCAGCGCGTCATCCGTGGCGGCCTCGAGCTCCTGCTCGAGCAGCGCGCCGCCCTCGACGCGGGCGAAGAGGCGCACCAGGGTCGCTCGGAGCTTCTCCTTGTCGAGGCGGGCGGGCCAGTCGCGGGTCACGACCTCGGCGACGAGTTCCTGGTCCTGATGCCCCACACGGACGAGACCGGTGGCGAGCGGTTCATGGCCCGCGTTCGCGCCGGGCTCGCTGTCGTCCTCCGCGGCACCGGCTGCGATTCGATCTCAATTGGTGCCGCGACCAGCCGCGACGACGAGGCGCTGGCAGCGGCGGTCGCCCGAGCCGACGCGGCGATGTACGCCTCGAAGCCAAAGCCTCGACCTGTTCCGGAGAAGCTGCGGACTACGCCCCGCCGGTGACGGCGTTGACGGCGCTGACGGCGCTGAGGTCAAGACGCTCGAGGCGCTCCGGGTCGAGCAGGATGTCGATCTCGGCGATGACCGCCGAGCGGCCGCGGCCCTCGAACGTGAAGCCAAGCACCGCGAACGGGCGATCGCCCGAGTAGACGACGATGCCGGCCGCGCCGTTGATGGTGGCGGGCCGCGCACCCGGGGCGAGTGACCGGAACGCCAGCGCCTGTCGCGCGACCTCGGCCGCCCCGCGGACCTCCCGCGACCGACCGACCGGGGTCATCGTCGTGCCGGCGTCGGCCCGGACGACCACCTCGGGATCGAGCACGCGAAGGAGGGCCTCGAAGTCGCCCGCCCGCGCGGCGGCCAGGAACGCGTCCACGAGCTCGCGCTGGCGCGCGGGCGAGACGTGCGCGGGCATGACCGAGCCGCGAACCCGGCGCCGAGCGCGGCTCGCGAGCTGACGCGCGGCCGTCGGCGTCCGATCGA
>VAWY01000207.1 GCA_005888335.1 Actinomycetota bacterium | reverse complement strand
GCCGAACGTGTCGTGGAGCACGAACGCCAGCCGCTCGGCGGGCGTGAGCGTCTCGAGCACGATGAGCATGGCCAGCCCGACGGAGTCGGCGAGGATCGCCTGCTGCTCCGGATCGGGCGCCGCGTCCGGGCTCGACACGATCGGCTCGGGCAGGTGGACGCCCATCGGCTCCTCGCGTCGAGCCGTCCGTGCCCGGAGCCGGTCGAGACACAGCCGCGCCACGACGGTCGTCAGCCAGCCGCCGAGGTTGTCGACCGCGGTCGTATCGGCGCGGGCGAGTCGAAGCCAGGCGTCCTGCACCGCATCGTCGGCCTCGCTCATCGAGCCGAGCATCCGGTAGGCGACGGCGCGCAGATGGGTGCGGTGCGTCTCGAAGCGCTCGGCCAGCCAGTCGGGATCAGGCATCGGTCACGTTCTCCGGTCAGGGTCCGTCAAGCCAGTGACGAAGGCAACCACATCAAACGTGACCATGGAGCTCGACCGATGACCCCGACCCGATCCCTGACGAGGGTCCCAGCCCTCATCCGCTACTCCAACCCCATCACCCGGGCGCTGCTGCGCGCTGGCCTGCCGATGGGCCCGAACGTCCTCATGACCGTCCGCGGCCGCACGAGCGGCGAGCCTCGCACCGCGCCCGTCGCGGTCGCCGAGATCGACGGGCGGCGCTACGTGATCGGGGCCTATGGCGAAGTCAACTGGGTGAAGAACCTGCGCGCCGCCGGCGAGGCCGACGTCCGGATCCACGGCGGGATCGAGCACGTCCGCGCGACGGAGCTCGACCACGACGGCGCGAAGGCGTTCTTCGGCAAGACGCTGCCCGGCTACATCGCACGCTTCCCGTGGATCGGCAGGGCGTTCGCCAGACTGCTGTTCGGGTTCGTGGGGCCGGAGGTCCTGAACGATCCGGAGCGCGCCGCCGCGACGCGGCCGGTGTTCGAGCTGTCGCCGGCGCCGGGCGAGGCTGACAGGAGCGACGCGGACTAACTCCCGTCCAGGTGATTGACCGCGGCGGGCCGTGTCTTCGATCATCTGGCCGTGAAGTCCGCCGCCGACATCTGGATCTGCAACGTCTGCCGTTCGATCAACCCGCTCAAGTCGAACCGCTGCTACCGCTGTCACACCCCGATCGAGATCGCCGCGGCGAAGCCGGACGAGCTGTCGGTCCACCAGCAGCCGCGGGAAGCGCACACGGAGCGGGTGGGCACGTACCGCCTCGTCACCGTCGGCGCAGTGGCCTTCATCCTCGCCGGGTTGCTCGCCCTCTGGACGACCTACACGATCGCCGACCTGCGCGCGTCCGACAGTCGTGAAGCCGCCGACGCCCTGCTCGCGCAGCGCCTGCTCTTCCTCATCCCGGCGCCGGTCATCGGGGTGCTCGCGCTGCTGGCCTACGCGGCGTGGATCCGGCGGGCGGTCGAAAACCTGCCGGCCCTTGGCCTGGGCTTCGCGCAGGTGAGCCCGACGTGGGCCTTCGTCGAGCCGCTGATCCCTGGCTTCAACCTTTATTCGATCCCGGCGCGAATCGCCGAGGTCATCCAGAAGCTCGGTGGCCATCTCTATGCCACGGCCCTGATCGGGCTCGCGTGGCTCCTGATCGTCGTCCCGGCCGCGCTGCTGGTCTACGCGGCGCGGTTCACCCGGTTCCTGGGCACGGGCGCCGAGCTCCTTCGGGTCACGTCGATCGGGGCGATCGTCGTCTTCGTCTTCCAGGCGGTCGCCCTCGCGCTGATGCTCGTCGTGCTCTGGCAGGTCGAGAAGCTGCTACGAGCGAAGGCGGCGAGCGTCGGGGTCGCCAC
This sequence comes from Actinomycetota bacterium, assembly GCA_005888335.1. The sequence goes on along the minus strand of VAWY01000207.1, from coordinate 6,127 downwards.
AACGGCGGCCGCGAAGGCGGAGGCCCGCTAGAGGTTCGCCTCGTAGGCGCGGCGCAGCCAGCCGATCGACTCGGCGCTCACCTCGTCGGCCGACGAAAGCGCGAGCTTGTGGGTCATCGATGACTGGCCGATCGACTTCGCGGGCTCGAGGCCCTTCGCGAGGCTTGCGTCATCGAAGCGGAGGCCGATGTCGACGCGCGTCTTCGTCGTGGGCTGGATCGAGGCGAACGTCCGCTTCGGCCCGATGAGCGCGACGTACGTCTTGCGCGCCTGGACCTCGACCACGCCGACGTCGGGCAGGTGCTCGATCAGTCGGTCGTAGATCGGCCGGATCGCGGGCCTGTCGCTGTACTGCCCTTCGATCAGCTCGTCCGCGCTGGCCTGGAGGTAGTCCGGGTAGCCGAATGTCTCGAACCCGAGGAGCATCGCTGGGTAGCCGTCGACGCCCTGCTCGTTCAGCCAGGCCTTCAGGTCCGCGGCGCTGCTCGGTCCGCGCTCCTTGATTCGAGCGTTCCACGCGCCGACGTCGCTGCCCGTCTCGCGCTTGATCTGCTCCGCGATGCGCTCGTACATCTCGCGCCACGACCGTGGTTGGGTCATGGCCCCATGGTCGCAACGATCGCCGATGTCGACAAGCGCGCTTCCCCCGAGTCCGCGCTGACTCCGCCCCCCGGCCCGACTTCGCCCTTCGTGCCGACTCCGCTCTCAGCGCCGAATCGCAGATAGTTCGACTCAAGCAGAACCAGTTTCGCGGAGCGCAGATTCGCTTAGGTGTCGGTCGCGGTCCGCAATGCATCGGAATTCCGAGCGTGGGAGTGCGGTCGCCGTGATATCGCGAGCTTCAAACGGAGAGCCTTCGGAGTCACAGGGAGCCGCGACGACCCAGCACCAGGTCCGTACCGGAGCCGGCGTCCTCAATGCCGACCTGAATCGATCGTGCGATGACCCTCTACCCGCGCAGGCAGTGCTGCCGATCGAGCCGTTGTCGGCGATGGTTTCGCTTCATTCGAACTATCTGCAAAAGCGCTCTGGGCGCAAGGAGGTGTCTGAAGGCAGGCTGGACGCGAGCGCGGACGCGAGTCAGACGCGAGTCAGACGCGAGTCAGACGCGAGTCAAACCAGCTCGGACGGGGTCAGCGGCAGCTCGACGACCTTGTTGCCGCGCGCGACGCGAAGGCCGACGCGGCGGCCCACGAGCTCGCCGACGAGGAGGCGCTGGAGGTCGGCGACGCCCTCGATCGGGCGGCCGTCGAGCTCGACGATCAGATCACCGGGCCGGACGCCCGCCGAGGAGGCCGGGCTCCTGTCCAGCAGCTGCACGACTTCAAGTCCGCGGCCGCGACCCAGGTCATGTGCCAGCGCGGCGGGGAGGGGCCGCGTCCCGCCGACGACACCCAGGTACGCACGGCGCACGCGGCCGTCACGCATCAGCGAGGACAGGATCTGGCGAGTGGTCGCGTCGATCGGCACGGCCAGCCCGAGACCGATGCCCGCGACCGCGGTGTTGATGCCGACGACGCGCCCGCGCGAATCGGCAAGCGCTCCGCCGGAGTTGCCCGGGTTGAGCGCTGCGTCGGTCTGGATCACGTTCTCGACGAGCCGGCTCGACCGCCCGTCGCGCGTCGTCAGCGATCGACCGAGTGCACTGACCACGCCCGCGGTAACCGAGCCCGCGAAGCCGAGCGGGTTCCCGATCGCGACGACCAGCTGGCCGACCTTGAGTCGCGCCGCGTCGCCGAGTCGCGCCGCCTGGAGGTCGCCACTGGTACGCACGACGGCGAGATCCGAGAGGGGATCGCGCCCGACGACCCGGAACTCGAGCTCGCGTCCGTCGACGAACGCGGCCATGCCCCGATCCGAGCCGGCGACGACGTGCGCCGACGTGACGAGATAGCCATCCGGCGTGAACGCGACCGCCGAGCCCGCGCCGGCGGCCGGCCAGCCGCCCATCTGGCGGGTGACGCGCAGGCTGGCAACCGACGGGATGAGCGTCTCCGCAACGGAGCTGACCGCGGCGGAGTACGCGTCGAGGACCGCGACGTCGTCCTCGTCCGGCTCGGGTGAGACGGGCTCGGGCGAGACCGGTCCGGCCGGTGTTGGATCGCGGAGCGGAGCGGCGAGCGCCATCGGATCAGGCCTCGCCGGTCGCCTCGCCGGCGCCGACCTTGACGGTCCGCTCGTCGAGCCCGCGAACGATCTTCACCTCGAAGGAGTCGCTGGCCGAAGCGAGCGCCTCGACGAGGTCGTCCGCCTCCTCGATCGCCTTGCCCGCGACCTCGACGATGAGGTCGCCCTGGACGATGCCGGCCTTGTCGGCCGCGCTGCCGTCCTCGACGCCACGGACGAGGAGCCCGTCGCGCTCCGGCAGGCCGACCGAGCGGCGGAGCCGTCGAGCCACGAACGACGGGGCTACGGCGACGCCGAGTCGTCGGCGCGACGGCGACTCACCGCGACCGAGCGCGTTGATCCGCTCGCGCAGCGCCGGGTCCGCCGGCAGCGCGAGGTAGAAGCCCTCGCCGATCCGGTTCGTGTTCAGGCCGACCAGACGGCCCTCGCCGTCGAGCAGCGCGCCGCCGGACGAGCCGGGCGCGAGGGGAGCGGTGTGCTCGATGCTGCCGTCGATCTTCCGGCCGCCTGGCCCGCGGAAGGCTCGCGCGACCGCCGAGACCGTGCCGAAGGTCACGCGCGTGCCGCCACCGGACGTGGCCGCCGCGCCGAAGACCAGCGCACCGACGTCGACCGCGCTGCCGTCCGCCCAGTCGAGGCCCTTGGCCTTGCCCGTATCGACCGAGATGACCGCGAGATCGCCGTCCCAGTCGACCCCGCTCACCTGGCCGCGCGTCGAGCGGCCGTCCGAGAAGGTGACCGTGACCTCGTCGCCACGAATGTTGTGGGCGTTGGTGAGTACCTTGCCGTCGGCGATGACGACGCCCGACCCGCGCTGGCGCGAGCCGATCCCGACGACCGATTGCCCCGCCTTCTCGGCGACCGCAGTGATTGCGGACTGGAGTTCCTGGATGGCGCTCATTCGTTCGATCTCCCTCGGTGAGCTGCGTCGCTTTGGCTGGTCGGCCGACGGCAGGTGGTAACTTGTGACTTGCAAGTTACTACCGGAGACTGAACCTGGCAAGCACCGACCGTCGCCTACCATTGATCGCGATGCCGTCCCGCACGGACGCCCGCCCCCGCGACGACGCGCCGCCAACGCCGCTCGAGCTCGCCCTCGAGCGGGTGGGGGACCGCTGGAGCCTGCTCCTCGTCGAGGCGCTGCTCGACGGCCCGCGCCGCTTCAACGAGCTGGCCGAGGCCGTCGGTGGGATCGCGCCGAACATCCTCACCGATCGGCTGCGCCGTCTCGAACGGGAGGGTGTCGTGCTCGCCAGGCCCTACAGCGACCGGCCGCCGCGGATGGAGTACGCGCTGACCGCGGCGGGTCGGGATCTCGCCGGCGCGCTCCGCCTCCTTGCCGACTGGGGCGCCCGCCGCTCGGAAGATACGGAGCCGCTGCGCCACTCCCTCTGCGGCACCCCCCTCGAGGCCCGCTGGTACTGCCCGACCTGCACCGTCCTCGTGGAGGACCCGGCCGCCACGGAGGCGCGCCTCGTCTGATGCCTGGCGCCCCGCGCGGCGCTACTGTCGGACGGCGAGGGCGACCGGGCGGGGCGGCGGGAACTCGACCAGCAGGTCGCCGGCGCGTACCTGGAGCAGCTCGATCGACTCCCGCAGCCCGCTGAGGCGCCACGCGCCCAGGCTCAGCAGGCTGACGCCCTCCGCAAGCAGGTCGCCGACCGCGTCGCGGGCTGCTGCCGACAGCACGATCTGCCCACCGTGGGCAGACGTGCAGACCCGCGCGACGGTATGCACCGCGAGCCCGATGTAACCGCTCTCGGCGAGGGTCGGCCGGCCGGTATGGACGCCGATCCGAACCCGGACGTCGATGCCGTGGCCCCAGCCGTGGGACCGGATCGCCCGCTGCATCGCGATCGCCGCGTCGACCGCGGACGCGGGTCGTTCGAAGACCGCGAAGAACTCGTCGCCCCGAGCGTCGATCTCGCGACCGCTGGTCTCGCGGACGGCCTTCCGCAACAGGCGACGGAGCTGGTTCAGGACGGGGCTGTAGCCATCGCCCAGCCGGTGCACCAGCTCGGTCGAGCCTTCGATATCGGTCAGGACGAACGTGACCAGGCCGCGCGGTAGCTTCCGCTCCGGCCGCAGCTGGACCCCGATGAAGCCCAGCGGCACGATCCCGTGCTTCTTCGCCGCGCGCAGGAGTCGCATCCGCGCTCGGTCGCGGCTCTCCTCGTCCTCGAAGATGACCCGGTTGAACCGGGCGAGCGCGTTCCGGACATGCGCCTCGTCATTGATGGGCAGCAGCCGCCGGCCGTGGGAATCGACGTACGCGAAGGCGCTGTTCGGGAGGGCTGCGCGCTCCTTCGCACCGAGTGGTGGCACGTCGCCATCATCGTGCGTTCAGCGGGTCGGTGCCAGCGGCGCGCCGCCCTCGCCGCTGCGGCCGGCGCTTACCACTCTCGACTCGGTCGGCCGGGCCCCTTGCGGGCGTGCTCCTCGCGCGTTGCGACCCACTTGGCTGCGTACTCGTAGAGGCCCTGTGGCAAGTCGGGCGAGTCCTGCTCGAGCTTGGCCCAGGTCTTGGCGATCTCCGCCAACTGCTCTCGGAGCCTGGTCGCGTCGCCGAAGACCAGGAGCTGCTCGGTTCGGCGGCGGAGATCGCCGTAGGCACCCGCGGCGGCGCGATGACCGGTGACGAGCTCGCCATAGTTGAGGAACGTCTGGAGCGCGGTGAGGATCACGGCGACGACGCTCGCGAGCGCCGCGAACGTGACGAGACGTGGATCCGGGGACGTTGAGAGCGACGAGAACAGTGTCGTCCCGACGACCGCAGTGGCAAGCGTCGCTCCAACGCCGAACGCTCGGGCGCGGCGCGCGAACACGGTCGCCGCTCGTGTATGACCGACGTGGCCGATCTTGATCCCGCGGTGCCACTGTTCGAGCAGCTCGACCGGGTCGTGATGCTCGGGCACCTGCATCGACGCCGTGGCGGCCGGGCGCGTGGTGGCAGTGCCGGCTACCTTCGCGTCCGGGCGCGTGGTGGCGGTACCGGCTACCTTCGCGTCCGGGCGCGTGGTGGCAGTACCGGCTACCTTCGCGTCCCCGGTCTCACCCGCTGACTTGGTCCCTGCGGTCGCCATGACTCCCTCCACAGTCGGCCCCGCGGTTTTCGCTCCTCCTCGCGCGAGTCGCCGGACTTGAGTCTAGTGCCGTGATTCACGAACGGGCTATTCGAGCGCCGTCAGCAGCGCCCAGCAGCTCGCCATCGTTCGGCCGAGCGTGACCACGATCACGAACGCGAGAACGTAGAAGCCCCCGCCGACGCCGAGGAACAGGCTGATCGCCGAGTAGAGGTACAAAAGCCGGATCAAAAAGCTGATCAGTGATGCCTGATTGATCGCGATCGAGCGTCGTTGGCGCAGCTCGACCACGAGGAACGAGGCATTCAGGGCGAAGATCTCGATGCCCATCAAGGTCGGCGATTGCGGCGTGAGGACGATCGCAGCCATGACGATCTGGGTGGCCAGCACGGTGAGCGCGATGACCGCGCGCGGCTTGAGGAGCGGATGCTCGAGCACCGCCCGGAGGTGGATCGAGAGCGCGACGAAGACGAGGCCGGTCAGTGCCGCGTTGGCCGAGCCCATCATCACGTAGAAGTTCTGCCACGCGGCAGGATCGTTGGGGTAGGGCATTGCTACCCCGAGATGGTACGGAGGACACCACCACGATGACCGGGCCAACCGTTCTTCGAATCCTCGTCGGCGTGCACCTCGTCTGGACGGTCCTGCTGACGCCGCTCGCGCTCGAGCCGCGGCCCTTCTCGAGCTTCACTCCGCTCGCGTTCGTCAGCCTCGCGATGATCTTCACGACGGTCACGCTCGATGTCGTGGCGTTTGCGATCGTGGGCACGAGGACTCGGCTGGCGGCAGCCCTCGTGGCGATCGGCGCCCTGCTCTTCGTGCCGCCGTTCATCGTCGATCAGCTCGGCCTCTTCTCGACGATCCCCGCGCCGACGCAGATCACCATCCTCGAGATCGCGGCGCTCGCCACGCAGCTC
>VAWY01000205.1 GCA_005888335.1 Actinomycetota bacterium | reverse complement strand
CAACGAGTAGAGCGCCGGCATCAGCTTCCTGTGCGCAAGGTCGCCGGACGCGCCGAAGATGACAAGCGCGCACGGGTCCGGCTTCCGCCGCAGGAGCAGACCTTCCTCGAGCGGACTCTGCTGCTGCTCTTCGGTCGCCGCTGCGATCAGATCTCCTCCACGTGGATGCGCGCCGCTCGCCGGCCGCGTTCCTTCAGGGACGCGAAGTCGCCGGCCGCCTGCGCGCGGAGCAAGCGCCGGAAGCCGAACGGCTTGCCGGGAATCGGCAGCTCCTCGCCGGGATCGTCGACGATCTGCAGGAAGAGGCCGATGTTCGGGCCTCCCTTGTGCAGCTGTCCGGTGGAGTGGAGGTAGCGCGGACCGTAGCCGTGCGTCACGACGAGGCCGGTGCGCCGTCGGAGCTTCCGGACGAGATCGGCGATCCGTCGGTCGTTCTCCTCGTTCGGATGGATGAATGCCTGAACGCAGATGTAGTCGCGCTCCTGCGCCTGTGCGAGCAGCTCGTCGATCGAGCCTTCCGGCTCCACCTCCGGCTCCTTGCCGGTTGCGAGGACCTCGTTCGTCTTGTCCTTCGCGGCCTGGACGTCGGGCTGGTCGAACGGATTGATCTGGAGGAACGCGCCGGCGACCGCGGTCGCGAACTCCCAGCGGAAGAACTCGCCGCCGACGGAGTACGGGTCGGCGATCTCGGGCTGGGCGAACTGGCGGTCCGGCCCGTCGGCCGACTCGCCGGGAGCGGGGACCAGGCCCTTGCCGTGCTTGCCGGTCGACTCGGCGATCAACTGCTCCGCCCAGAGCCCGAAGCCGCCGTCGGTGTCGCCGATGCAGATCTTGTCGCGACCCTGCTGCCAGCCCGTGCCGAACTGGCGGCCGAGCTCGTAGCCGGGGTTGCCGTCGGCCTTGCGGCAGATGTCCGCCATGCGTTCGGCGTTCGCAAGCAGGCGCGCCACGTCGATGCCCATGAGCGCCGCCGGCACGATCCCGAACGGCGAGAGCGCGGAGTAGCGTCCACCGATCGTCGGCTCGCCCGGGAACACGTGCCGGAAGCCGCGCTCATGCGCCGTCTTCTCGAGCTCGGAGCCGGGATCGGTGACGGCGACGAAGGACGAGCCCTGCTTGCCCGAGCGCTCCCAGAAGTAGTCGGAGTGCGAGCGCGTCTCGAGCGTCGAGCCCGACTTCGACGAGGTGACGAAGAGCGTTCGTCCGAGCTCGATCGACTGCTCGAGCTCGCGAATGGCCTGCGGGTGCGTCGTGTCGAGGACGTGGAAGCTCTCGACGCGGAACGTCCGGCGCAGCACCTCCGGCGCCAGGCTCGAGCCGCCCATCCCGAGCAGGACGACCGCGTCGAGCCCTTCGTCCGCGACGCTGTCGGCGAACGATTCGAGCTCGTCGGCGCGCTCGAGCATGCGCCGCGGCTCGTCGAGCCAGCCGAGCCACCTCGCCTCGTCACCGCCGGTCCAGACGGTCGGGTCGCGCTCCCAGATCCGATCGATGAGCTCGCTGCGCTCGCTCACACCGCGGCGAGCTCCCCGCGCTTCGCGCGCACGCCGGCGAGCAGCTCCTCGAACGAATCGGCGAACTTCTGGACGCCTTCCAGCTCGAGCGTCAGCGTCACGTCGTCGTAGTCAACGCCAACCGCGGCGATTGCGTCAAGCAGCGCGTGCGCCTCGCCGGCGTCCTCCGCCACCGTGTCGCCGCGAACCACGCCGTGATCCTGGAACGCCTTGATCGTCTCCTCCGGCATCGTGTCCACGGTTTGCGGGCCGATCAGCTCCTCGACGTAGAGGACGTCCCGGTAGTCCGGATTCTTCGTCGACGTGGACGCCCAGAGACAGCGCTGCGGCCAGGCGCCCTTGCCTGCGAGGAACTCCCAGCGGCGGCCGGCGAACTGCTGCTCGAAGTGCTCGTAGGCGAGCTTGGCGTTCGCAATCGCGAGCTTGCCGCGCAGCGCGAGCGCCTCCTTGCTGCCGGCCGCCTCGAGCCGCTTGTCCGCCTCGGTGTCGACGCGTGAGACGAAGAAGCTCGCGACCGAGTGCACCTTCGACGGATCGCCGCCCGAGGCGACCAGGCGCTCGAGCCCGCGCAGATACGCCTCGACGACCTCGCCGTAGCGCTGGAGCGAGAAGATGAGCGTGACGTTGATGCTCTTGCCGTGCGCGATGCAGTCTTCGATCGCGCCGAGACCGGGCTTCGTGGCGGGGATCTTCACGTAGAGGTTGGGCTTGTCGATCCAGCCGTGCAGGCGCATCGCCTCGTCGAACGTGCCTTCGCGGTCGTACGCAAGGGTGGGATCGACCTCCCACGAGACGAAGCCGTCCTCCGGCTGGCGCTCGTGCACCGGCGCGAGCAGGTCGAGCGCCGCCGCGACGTCGCGCGCGGAGAGCTGGAGGAAGATCTCCTTCGCGTCGGTCTCGTGCACGAGCAGCTCCTTCAGCTGCTCGTCGTACGAATCGCCCTGGGCGATCGCTTTCTGGAAGATCGTCGGGTTCGTCGTCACGCCGACGACCGTGTCCTCGTTCATCAGCTGCTCGAGATAGCCGGTCTCGAGCCACCGGCGGGACAGCGAGTCGACCCAGACGGACTGGCCGCGCTCACTCAGCTTGTGCAGGTTCGATTCAGCCATTGCTCATCGCCCTTTCCATCGCTTCCACCTTCTTCAACCGGTTCACGTACCGCTCGCCGCCGTTGAATCGCGCCGCCAGGAAGGTACGCACGAGATCCTGGGCGAGTGCGGGGCCGACGACGTCCGAGCCGAGGCACAGGACGTTCAGGTCGTCGTGCTCCACGCCCTGGTGCGCCGAGTAGGCATCGTGGCAGATCGAGGCGCGGACGCCGCGCATCTTCGAGGCCGCGACCGACGCGCCGACGCCCGAGCCGCAGACGAGAATGGCGCGTTCGGCGCTGCCGTTCTGGATCGTCTCGCCGACCTCGCGCGCCTTGTCCGGATAGTCGATCCGCCGCTCGTCCGTGTGCGTGCCGAGGTCGATGATCTCGTGACCGTCCTCCCGCAGCGCGAGGATGATGGCGCTCCGCAGCCCCACCCCGCGATGGTCGAAGGCGACGGAGACCTTCACGGCACCCTCACGACACGCGTGTCCGCAGCGCGAGCGAGCGAGCGACCACGTTGTCCACGCTGTAGCCGAACTTCTCGAGCACGGTGCCTCCCGGGGCGGAGGCGCCGAAGTGCTCGATCGAGATCGTGTCGCCCTCGTCGCCGACCCATTTCTGCCAGCCGAGCGCGACGCCCGCCTCCACCGAGAGCCGCGCCCTGACCTCCGGCGGGATCACGTCGTCACGGTACTCGGGCGGCTGCGCCTCGAAGAGCTCCCAGCACGGCATCGAGACGACGCGGGCGCGCACCTCCTGCAGGTCGAGCTGCTTCGCCGCGTCGAGCGCGACGTGCACCTCCGACCCGGTGGCGAGCAAGACGAGATCCGGTTGGCCGTTCGCCTCCTCGGACTCCCAGAGCACGTACGCGCCCCGCGCAACCGCGTCGCGCTGCGTCTCCTCGAGCGTCGGCAGCTTCTGGCGCGTCAGCGCGAGCGCAACAGGACCGTCTTCGCGCTCGAGGGCGACCTTCCACGCGCCGACGGTCTCGGTCGCGTCCGCGGGACGGACGAACCAGAGGAACGGGATCGCACGCAGCGCCGCGTAGTGCTCGACGGGCTGGTGCGTCGGCCCGTCTTCGCCGAGCCCGACCGAGTCGTGCGTCCACACCCACAACGACTGCAGCCGCGAGAGCGCCGACAGACGGACCGCCGGACGCATGTAGTCGGAGAAGATGAGGAACGTCGAGCCGTACGGCTTGACCATCCCGCTGTGCAGCGAGATGCCGTTCACGATCGATCCCATCGAGTGCTCGCGGATGCCGAAGGCGAGGTTGCGTCCCGCGTGCGTCGCGGAGAACAGACCGCCGCCCTTGAACTCCGTCTTCGTCGACTCGACGAGGTCGGCGGCGCCCCCGATCATCGTCGGGACGTAGCGCTTGAAGGCGTTCATCACCTTCGCACCGGCGTCCCGCGTCGCGACGTCCTCGCCGGGCTCGAACACCGGCAACGCCTCGACCCAGCCGGGACGCGGCCTGCCGGTGTGCACCTGATCCCAGTCCTCGCGCAGCGCCGGGTACTTCGCCGACCAGACCGAGAGCTTCTGCTGCCACGCATCCTCGAGCGCGAGGCCGCGCGCGGTCTGGTTCATGTGCTCGCGTACGTCGTCGGGGACGTAGAACTTCCGGTCGGGGTCCCAGCCGAGCGCCTGCTTCGCGGCGCGCACCTCCTCTTCGCCGAGGGGCGCGCCGTGCGCCTTCGCCGTGTCGACTGCATGCGGCGCGCCGTAGGCGATATGCGACCGGATGACGATCAAGGACGGCCGATCGGCGACCGCCTGCGCGTTCGCGATCGTCTCGCGCAGCCGGTCGAGGTCGTTCGCGTCGTCGACGCGCTGCACGTGCCAGCCCTGCGCCTCGTGGCGCGCGGCGCGGTCCTCCGTGAACGAGACCGACGTCGTCCCGTCGATCGTGATGTGGTTGTCGTCGTAGAAGTAGACGAGCTTCCCGAGGCCGAGCGTGCCGGCGATCGACGCCGCCTCGTTCGTGACGCCCTCCATCAGGTCGCCGTCGGACGCGATGCAGTAGACGCGGTGGTCGACGATCTCGTCGTACGGTCGGTTGTAGCGCTCGGCAAGGAACCGCTCCGCGATCCCGAAGCCGACGCCGTTCGCATAGCCCTGGCCGAGCGGCCCGGTGGTCGCTTCGATGCCCGGCGTGTGATGCACCTCAGGGTGGCCGGGTGTCAGCGACTCCCACTGCCGGAACCGCTTCAACTCTTCGAGCGACAGGTTGTACCCGGAGAGATGGAGCGTCGCGTACTGGAGGATGCACGCGTGGCCGGCGGAGAGGATGAAGCGGTCGCGATCGGGCCACTGCGGGTTCGCGGGGCTGTGGTCCAGCACCTCGGTGTAGAGGAGATAGGCGAGCGGCGCGAGTGCCATCGCGGTGCCCGGGTGCCCGGCATTCGCCTCCTGCACGGCGTCCATCGCGAGCGTGCGGATGGTGTCGATCGATCGATCGCTGAGATCAGTGTTGGCCACGGAGCTCCTCGTAGAGACGCTGCTGTCGTTCCCGGGCCGAACGATATGCCTCTAACCCCTCGTCCCGCGGCCGGAACACCTCGCCGAGCGGCGGCGGGGAGTGCCCGGCCGGCCGCAATCTACCCTTGGAGGGCAATGGCAGTCGTCATCGCCTCCAACCTGCGCAAGGAGCTGGCCGGCTCGGTGCTCTTCGACGGCATCTCGTTCAGCGTCGAGCGCCGCGATCGCGTCGCACTGTCGGGGCCGAACGGCGCCGGCAAGACGACGCTGCTCCGAATCCTCGCGGGGGAGACGGAGAAGCACGGCGGCGAGCTCGCGTTTCAGAAGGGGACGCGCATCGCGCTGCACGACCAGCGTCCTCCGCTCGAGCGGGAGCTGACGCTGCGCGAATACGTGATCTCGGGAGCGAAGGATCTCGTCCGGCTCGAGGAGGAGCTCGCCCAGCTCGAGCAGGCCATGGCGGGCGGCGCACACGACCAGGCGACGCTGAACCGCTACTCGGAGGCGCAGGCCCGGCTCGACCACGCCGGCGGCTACGGCTGGCGCGATCACGCGACGCAGGTGCTCCGCGGCCTCGGCTTCGCCGAGGCGCATCTCGACCGGCCGCTCCGCACATTCTCCGGCGGTGAGCTGACGCGCGCTTCCCTCGCGCGTGCACTCGGCGGCGACCCGGATTTGCTGCTGCTCGACGAGCCGACGAACCATCTCGACGTCGCCAGCCTGGAGTGGCTCGAGCGCGAGCTCCAGTCGCTCGACGCGGCGGTGATCCTCGTCGCACACGACCGCTGGTTCCTCGAGGCCGTGACGACCGCGACCCTGGAAGTCGTGGCCGGCCGGGGCACGTTCTTCCCCGGGCCGTGGCACGCGTGGCGGCGCGAGAAGGCGGCGCGGATGCTGCACGCCCAGAAAGAGGTCACGCGCGTGCAGGCCGACATCGTGCGCCTCGAGCGCTTCGTCGAGCGGTTCCGGTACAAGAAGGACAAGGCGAAGCAGGCGCAGGCGAAGCTGACGCAGATCGGACGGCTCGACAAGGAGCGGCAGGATGCGAATGCCGAGATCGCACTCCTGTCGCGCCGGCAGCGCTCGCTCGGCTTCGAGTTCCTGAAGCCGCCGCGCAGCGGCCGCACGGTCGTCGAGGTCGACAGGCTCGACGTGCACATCGGCGAGCGGGAGCTGCTGCGCGCCGCGTCGTTTGCGATCGAACGCTCCTCGGCAGACGTGAGGCCGCGAGCGGTCGTGTGCACCTCGGGCACGGCGTCGAAGCCGCGTATTTCTCGCAGCAGGAGATGGAGCTCGACACGCGTGGTTCCGTCCTGCAATGCGTGCAGTCGATGACCGGACTGTCTCGCCCGGAGGCGCAGAACCTGCTCGGCAAGTTCCTGTTCTCGGGCTGGGACGAGCACGAGAAGCCGGTGACCGTGCTGTCGGGAGGCGAGCGGCGGCGGCTCGCACTCGCCGTAACCGTCGCGTCAGGCGCGAACTTCCTGGTGCTCGACGAGCCGACGAACCATCTCGACCTCGAAAGTCGCGAGGCACTCGAGGCTGCGCTCGAAGCGTTTCCCGGGACCGTCCTGCTCGTATCGCACGACCGCGCGCTGCTCGACGCAGTGGCGGAGCGTACGCTCGCAATCGAAGACCGCGAGCTGCACTCCTACGACGGCGGCTGGGCGGAGATGCTGCGGCGGCGCGAGGAGCGCGCGGCGCGGGCGGCGCCTCCTCAGGAGCCGAAGGTCGAGCGCAAGCCGAGGCCGGCGAAACCCCGCCCGAAGCGGACGCGGCCGAGCGAGCTGGAGCAGCTCGAAGCAGAGATCGCTGCGCGCGAGGTCGAGGTGAAGGAGCTCGAGGCGAAGCTCGCCGAGGACTGGTCGAACGTGGAGACGCTCGCGGCGCACAAGTCGAGCCGCGACGCGCTCCAGGCACTGCTCTCCCGCTGGGAAGAGCTGTTCGACCAGGCGCAGGCCTAACGCCTACGCCCAGAACGCGTCGAACGCGGAATCCAGCGGAACCGCGGTGACTTCCTTCCAGCGCCCGTTCTCGCAGCGGATCACGAGCGCCTGGTCGATGTCGAGCTCGATCCCGTTGCGGCTCCCGTACGCGCGGTAGATCGCGAGGGCCCACTCGTCGTTGGCGACCACGCTCTGCAGCGCGCTGCCGTAGGTTCCGTCCGTCTCGAGCCCCGTTCGCTGGAGGAACCCGACCACCGCCCGCAAGCCGCGGTACTCACCGCTCATCACAGTGTTGCCCGGAACGCGCCAGACGACGTCGCGGTCGAGTGCGGCAGCGATCACCTTCGCGTCGCGGCCGAAAGCCTCGAACACGCGCCGCGTGAGCGCGGCGTTCGGATGCTCCTCTGTCACTGCGTCACTCGCCACCGAGCGTCGCGACGACTGCCTCGGCAATGACCTTCAGCGGCCGCTGCGATGCCTGGCTCGCCTTGCGCAGGCGCGCGAACGCCTCGTCCTCGCCGAGGTTCTCCTTGGCCATCAGGAGCCCCTTCGCCCGCTCGATCACCTTGCGCGCGGCGAGCGCCTCGGCCAGCGACTCGGCTTCCTCGCGGAGCGCTTGAAGCTCTTCGTGGCGGGCACGGGCCGCTTGAATCGCCGGCAGCAGATCCTGCTCGCGGAACGGCTTCACGAGATAGCCGAACACGCCTGCCTCGACCGCGCGCGAGACGAGCTCTTCCTGTCCGTACGCCGTGAGCATCACGATCGGGATCGGCCGCTCGTCGAGGATCCGTCGTGCAGCTTCGATGCCGTCGACGCGCGGCATCTTCACGTCCATGATCGCAAGGTCGGGTTCCTCCTTGCGCGCGAGCTCGATGGCTTCCTCACCGTCCTTCGCCTCGGCGCAGACCTCGAAGCCCGCCCGCTCGAGCAGGTCGCGAAGGTCGAGACGGATGATCGTCTCGTCTTCGGCCACGAGGATCCTCATGCTGAGAGTGTCGCGTTTCGCAACCGGATGCCGCTGAAGTCAAGCGTCGAGTTGATCACTTTGTCCCAGAGCATCAACAATTCGGGCGCAATTCGCAGCTCGATCCCGGCAGCCGCATGCAACGCGAGCAGGTCGCCGAGCTCGACGAGCTCGAGCGGCTCGACCGTCGCGCGCGACACCCAGAAGCGGTCCCACGGCTCGAACGTGTCGGGCGGCATGCGGTAGGCGACGACGCGCGAGCGGCGCATCCGCTCGAGCCACGCGCCTTCGATCACGTGCACGCGCCGCGCCCGGTCGCCGTCGAGAAAGCGCTCCACGTCCTCTTCGCTCGTGGCCTCGATTGCCCAGAACGCTGCGCGCGGGCAATCGCGCGGAAACCAGTAGAGCGGCAGGTGCCGCGTGTCGATCGCCCATACGAGCGGCTCGTCCGCCGCGTGCTCCGGCCGCAGATGCGGCTCGAAGCGGGCGATCGTCGGGTCTTCGCTCACGTGCCAGAGCGCGTGCGCAGCTTCGCCTGCGTAGGGCGGCGCGAGCTCGATCATGCCGGGAACACGACCTCGGCCCGCGTGCCGCCGTCGCCGCGGAGGTCGAAGCTGCCGTGCAGCTCGTCGCGCACGAGCGCGCGCACGATCGAGAGACCGGTGCCGGGCGCGGCCCCGTCCGGGCCCGCGCCTTCGTCGGCGATCGCGAGCACAACGTCGTCCTGCCGCCGAGCGAGCTCGATGCGCACTGCCCCGGAGCCGTGCTCCAGCGCGTTCTGCAGCAGTTCGCTGAAGACGAGCGCGAGCGCCGTCGCCCGGGTGCCTGCGAGCGAAACCGGCTCGAGCGACGCCGCAACGTCGCGGCCGGCGCCGAGCCCCTGCACGATCATCGCGCGGAGACGATCGATCAGGTCCGCGAGCTCGACGTCCTCTTCGCGCTGCTCGGTCAGGACCTCGTGCACCGCGGCGATCGCGAGGATCCTGTTCACCGAATGCTCGAGCGCCTCGCGCGGGTCGACGCCCTCTGCGCGCGACTGGAGGCGCAGCAGCGACGCCACGGTCTGGAGGTTGTTCTTCACGCGATGATGAATCTCTTGTGCGACCACTCCGCGCATGACAGCGCGGCCGTGCTCGAGCGCGACCGCGGCGTGGTGTGCGATCGCCTCGAGCAGCGCGCGATCGTCGTCGGAGAACGGAACGTCCTTGTCGGCGACGAGCTCGCCGATCTGGCGACGTTTCCACCGCAGCGGCGTGCGCAGCGCATGCTTGCCGGCGCGCCCCTCAGGCCACGCGATCCGCCCGTCCTCGAGCACGAGCGCCGCGCCGGTCGCGTGAACGGCCTCCATCGTCGTCTTCACGATCGCCTCAAGCGACTCCTCGAGATAGAGCGACTCGGAGACCGCTTCGGAGATCTTCGCGAGCGCTTCCAGCTCGGCAACGCGCCGCTGCGCCTGGGCGTAGAGCTGCGCGTGCTGGATCGACTGTGCGACCTGGTCTGCGATCGACTGGAGCAGCTCGACCTCGTCCGGCCCGTACTCGCGAGGAGCGCGGGTGCGCACGTTGAGCGCACCTTCGAGGCGCTCGCCCTGGACGAGGATCGGCACGGCGAGGATCGACTCGTACTCCGACTCCTTCAGGTTCGGGAACTGCTTGAAGCGCGGGTCGAGGTGCGCAGCGGACGCGATCATCACCGGCGCGCGCTCGGCGGCCGCGACACCGGTGATCCCCTCGCCGGGTCGCATACGCGGACGCCGCGTCATCTCCTCGATGCTCGTCCCGTGGGTCGCCCGCAGGACGAGCTCGTCGGAGCGTTCGTCGTAGAGGTAGACGAAGCACGCGTCGGCCCCCAGCGCGTCCGCGACCTTTTCGGCCACGAGATGGAGGACCTCTTCGAGGTCCAGGCTGGAGTTGACGGCGGACGTCGTTTCCGTGAGGAGGCGCAGATGCCGTTCGGGCGCGTTCACCGCAACCAATCGTAGGCAGAGGGCGCTAGCAGGAGAACAGCCGGGATTAA
Organism: Actinomycetota bacterium; assembly: GCA_005888335.1. Next base: position 1,265 of record VAWY01000205.1, on the reverse strand, counting down.
CAAACCTTTAACCCGTGCCGTGCAAATTTCCTTGCAGGCCGGGAATAGCGTCAACCACATGAGCGCTCTTGCCATCGACCTCCGCCGGACTGCCGGCTACATCGTCGCCGATCGGCAGGGCCGCCTCGTCGGCAAGGTCGAGTGCCCGATGTACGGCACCGCCCCCGACGTGCCCGACGCCCTCTCCGTCAAGTCGGGCCTGTTCTCGCGCCGCCGCCGCCTCGTCCCTGCGGACACGATCGAGCAGATCGACGGCACGAGCGGCGTGATCGGCCTCCGGGTCGACCGCGAAGCGATTCGCAGCTTCCTCTAGCCGGAACCTCGTTTCAACCAGGTAAAGCCTGCTTGCCGGGCCTATTTCGGCCGTCTAACGACCACGAGCCGCCAAGAGCGACTCGCGGTCGGCCGTCAGTTGGACTCGCCTCCGCAGGTGGCGAGCCGAGCCGGATTGTGACAGGTTGGTGGCGCTAGAGGAAGCGGTTTAGAGAACCGCCAGGTACTTCTTCATTTCCCAATCGGTGAGCTGGACGCGGTATTCGTCCCACTCCTTGCGCTTCAGCTCGACGTAGCGGTCGAAGATGTGCGGGCCCAGCGCCTTGCGGGCCAGATCCGAGCGAGAGAGCTCGTTGATCGCCTCCCCGAGGGTCTCCGGGAGCGAGACGATCCCACGCTCGTTGCGCTGTTCGGCGGTCAGGTGGTAGAGGTTCGTCTCCATCGGGTCCGGCAGCTCGTACCCGTGCTCGATCCCCTCGAGCCCCGCGTGCAGCAGGCACGCAAAGGTCAGATATGGGTTGCAAGCAGGATCCGGGCAGCGGAGCTCGGCGCGGGTGGCCTGCTCCGAGCCGGGCTTGTAGAGCGGGATGCGGATCAGCGCCGAGCGGTTCCGCTGCGACCAGGCCACGTAGACCGGCGCCTCGAAGCCGGGCACGAGCCGCTTGTACGAGTTGACCCACTGCGCGAAGACGGCCGCGATCTCGCGGGCGTGGCGCAGCTGGCCGGCGATGAACGCCTTCCCGACGTCGGAGAGGTGCCACTTGTCGTCGGCGTCGAAGAACGCGTTACGCCCCTCGGTGAACAGCGACTGGTGGGTGTGCATGCCCGAGCCGTTCTCCCCGAAGAGGGGCTTCGGCATGAAGGTCGCGTGGTAGCCGTGCGACTTCGCGACCTCCTTCACGATCAGGCGGTACGTGAGCATGTAGTCCGCCATGTCCAGGGCGTCGGCGAAGCGGATGTCGATCTCGTGCTGCGAGGGGCCGACCTCGTGG
>VAWY01000204.1 GCA_005888335.1 Actinomycetota bacterium | reverse complement strand
GCGCCGCCGACGACGCCGCCGGCCTCTCGATCTCCGAGAAGATGCGCGGCCAGATCCGCGGCCTCGCCCAGGCCCAGCGCAACACCCAGGACGGCGTCTCGCTCGTCCAGACGGCGGAAGGCGCGCTCAACACGGTCCATTCGATGCTGCAGCGCGTCCGCGAGCTGGCCGTCCAGTACAAGAACGGCACGCTCAGCTCGACCAACCAGTCGGCGATC
>VAWY01000203.1 GCA_005888335.1 Actinomycetota bacterium | reverse complement strand
CTGGCCCAGGCCGGCACGGCGATGCTCGCCCAGGCCAACCAGGCCGGCCAGGGCGTGCTCAGCCTCCTCCGCTAGCACGCGCCAACAGCTCCGGGGGAATGGACGCCCCCAGGGGGACGGAACCGCGACGGGCGGGCCACCACGGCTCGCCCGTCCGCGTTTTTAAAGCCCGCGCGCGGCGGGCCGACCACACGGGCTGATGAGCGTCGAGAGCGTGATGGCCCGCATCGCCGAGATCCAGACGGCGCTGTCGCCGCGACCCGCGGCGGCCTCGGGCAGCAGCTCGTTCCAGGCAGTCCTCGGCGCCCAGACCGACGCCGTCCCGGGGACCGCCCTCGGCCTCCCGGCGACGCAGGCGGGCTGGGTGCCGGCGGCGACGCCCGGCGCCGGCGCAAACGCGAGGGCGGCGATCGTCCAGGCCGCCGGCGCCGAGGTCGGCCAGGCCGAGCAGCCCCCGGGCTGCAACGACTCGCCGCGGATCGCCGAGTACCGCGCGGCGACCGCCGGCTCGGGCGTCGGTCCCTGGTGCGCGTACTTCGCCTCGTGGGCCGCGCGGCAGGCCGGCGTGCCGCTCGGCGAGCAGGGCCAGGGCTTCGGCGCGGTCAGCGCCGTCTGGGACTGGGCGCAGCGCACCGGCCGCGCGCTGCCCGCGGGCAGCACCCCGCAGCCCGGCGACCTGATCGTCTGGGGCTCGCGCCACATCGGCATCGTCGAGTCGGTCGACCCGTCGGGCGCGATCCACACGATCGAGGGCAACTCCTCGGACGCCGTCTCGCGGCGCACGTACGGCCCCGACGGCGGCGGGGCGACCGGCTACGTGCGCCCGGGCTGAGCGTCTCAAGCCTGCCGCTTCGCGGCCGACCACCCGGGACGTGGACGCCTCCATCGTGCTCGTGCTGCAGGGCGGCCCCGAGCAGGCCCTGCGCTGCTTCGGCTCGCTTGCCGAGCTGCCCGACGACCCGAGCTTCGAGGTCGTCGTCGTCGACGACGCCTCCGCGGGCCTCGAGGAGGTCTTCGAGCTCCTCGGCGGCGACGTCGAGGTCGTGCGCTCGCCCCAGCGCGCCGGCGCGGCCGCCGCGCTCGCCCTCGGCGTCCAGCGCTGCGCCGGCACGCACGTCGTGCTGCTCCGCGGCGCGCCGGTCGTCGGCTCCGGCTGGCTGGCTCCGCTGCTCGGCGCGCTCGCCGACCCGGCCGTGGCCGGCGCGGCCAGCGTCAACGCCGGCGACGCCCAGCCGATCGCCGTCGGCGCCCACGCGCTCGCGGTCCGGCGCGCCGACCTGGAGGCGATCGGCGGCGTGCGGCCGGCGCCGGAGGGCCTCGAGCTCGCCGCGCTGGTCGCGCGGCTTGCGCGCCGCGGCGAGGTCGTCTCGGTGCCCGCGAGCCTCGTCACACCGCCCGGCGAGCGCATGGTCGCCGCGCGCGGCGTGTTCGGCGCGCGGCCCGAGCTGAGCATCGTCATCCCCACCCTCGACGCCGCCTCCGACCGCGTGCGCTCGTGCGTCGCCGCCGTCCAGGCGACCGTCGAGGCGCCGCACGAGATCATCCTCATCGACAACGGCGCCCCGCCGCAGGGCTTCACGGCGCCGGTCAACGCCGGCCTGCGCGCCGCCCGCGGCGACTACCTGCTCGTCATGAACGACGACGTCGAGCCGCTGCCCGGCTGGTGGCCGCCGCTGCGCGCCCGCCTGCAGGAGGGCGCCTCCGTGGCCTTTCCGCTGACCGAGGGCGGCGCGATGCGCCACGACTTCGCCGCCTGGTGCTTCGCCATGCCGCGCGCGACGCTCGAGGCCCACGGCGTCGCCCCGGGCGAGTTCTTCGATCCGCGGCTCGTCGTCTGGTACCAGGACACCGACCTGCTCGAGCGCCTGCGCCAGGCCGGCCGCCCGCCGGTGTGCGTGCCCGAGTCGCGCATCCGCCACGCCCTCTCGCAGACGGTGGCCAGCGAGGACCCCGCGCTGCGCGCATGGATCCAGCGCCAGGTCGCCGCCGACCGCGTGGCCTTCGAGGCCAAGCACGGCGCGCACGTCGCCGGCGCCGCCGCGTAGCGCGGTAGATGACTGATTCCACGACCCTCGCACCCGGCTGACCGCGCCTCGCGGCGCCCGGCATCCGCGATGCACGGCCATCCGGGCACGACGGCCGCGGAATCAGCCTGGGCCACACCTTCGGATGACGGTCGACGCCAGCCACGACGATCGCTCCGCCGGTGACGGGGCGAACGTCACCTGACGCAGCACTAGGCGGTCCGGTCGTAGCCGGGGGCCGTGATGCGCCCCGCCTCGGCGGTGACGGTGCCGATGCGCCGCGCGCCCGGGTGGTGGGCGGCGAGCACGGCTGCCGCGTCGCCGGCGCGCTCCTGGCGGACGACGCAGACGAAGCCGCAGCCCATGTTGAAGACGTCCCACATCTCGGCGTCGGAGACCTCGCCGTGGCGCTGGACGAGCGCGCAGATCCCCGGCGCCGGCAGCGGGTCCTCGATCGCCCAGCCCACGCCCGCGTGCAGGCGGCGCAGGTTGGCCAGCCCCCCGCCGGTGATGTGCGCGAGCCCGTGCACCGGGACGTCGGAGCGCAGGAGGTCGAGGACCGCGCGCACGTAGATCACGGTCGGCTCGAGCAGCGCGTCGGCGAGGGTCGCGCCGCCCAGCTCGGCGGGGCGCTCGTCGAGGTCGAGCGCGGCCAGCGCGCGGCGCGCGAGCGTGTAGCCGTTGGAGTGCAGCCCGCTCGAGGGCAGGCCGACGAGCGCGTCGCCCGGCGCGCAGGCCGCGCCGGTGACGATCGCGTCGAGCGCGACCGTCCCCACGCACGTCGCGCAGAGATCGAACCCGCCCGGCGACGGGTGGCCGCGGATGAGCTCCGGGATCACCGCCAGCTCGCCGCCCGGGATCTCGACGCCGGCCGCCTCGGCCCCGCGCTTGAGGCCGCGCGCGATCGCGGCCAGCGCGTCCGGATCGGCCTGCTCGACGGCCAGGTAGTCGAGGACGGCCAGCGGCTCGGCGCCGACGCAGACGACGTCGTTGACGTTCATCGCGATGCAGTCGACGCCGACCGTGTCCACGCGCCCGGCCTGCTCGGCGACGACGATCTTCGAGCCCACGCCGTCGGTCCCCATCGCCAGCCCGAGCGTGTCGGTGAGCCGCAGGACGCTCGCGTAGTGGCCGGGCAGCGGGAGGACGCGCGAGGGCCGGCCGGGGTCGATGGTGCGCAGGACGTCGACGAGCGCGCCGACCGCGCGGTCGGCGGCGGCGACGTCAACGCCGGCGGCTGTGTAGGCGTCCGTCATGGCCGCCGATCCTGCCAGAGCCGCCGGAGGACCACGCCCGCCAGCGCCAGGCGGTAGGCGGCGTAGGGGGCCAGCGAGCGGTCGCGCTCGACCTGCCGGATCAGCCACGTGGAGCCGAGCGTGGAGGCGAAGGCCGCCGCCGTGCCCGCCGCGAAGGCGCGCGCCGTGCCCGGCGGCAGGCCGCGCCGGGCGAGGCGCGCGCCCTTGAGCACCGTCGCGCCGACGATGATCGGCAGCGCGACGTGGCGCGAGAGCGCATTGGCGTCCTCGCGATCGAAGCCCCGCGCCCGCGCCGCCGCCAGCGTGGCCCCGTTGCGCGAGACGCCGGGCACGAGCGCCGCGGCCTGCGCCAGCCCGAGCGCGAGCGCGTCGCGCCAGCCGGCGTCCTCGCGGCGCCGGCCCGCGCCGCCGCACGCGTCGGCGAGCGCCATCGCCGCGGCGCCGACGACGAGCCCCGCGGCGATCGTCGGCGGTGTGCCGAGGTGCCGCTCGATCGGGCGCTCCAGGGCGTAGCCGACGATCGCCGGCGGCACGAACGAGCCGGCGACCAGGACGGCGCGGCGGCGATCGAAGCCGCGCGCCGCGTCGCCGACCTCGCCGCGCAGCGCCACCAGCAGGGCCGCCGCCGTGCCGGCGTGCAGCGCGACCTCGAAGGCCTTGCGCAGCTCGGCGTCCAGGCCCGGGTAGTCCCAGCCGGCCAGCCAGGGGACGAGGGTCACATGCCCCGAGGACGAGACCGGCAGCAGCTCCGCCGGCCCGTGCAGCACCCCGAGCGCGACCGCCTCGCGGAGCTTGAGCTGGGGGTCAGGCGTCCTGCACCGCCGCGTCGCCGCCGCCGCGGCGCCGGCGCACGACCAGCAGCGCGACGCCGAGGACGATCGCCGCGAGCACCGCGTAGTCGACGTAGTGCAGGTGATCCTTCCACTGCCCCCAGCGCTCGCCGACCTGCTTGCCGATGAGCGTGAGCATGAGGATCCACGGGACGCACCCGGCGAGCGTGAACGCCGAGAAGCGCCAGAACGGCATGCGGGCGACCCCGGCGGGCAGCGAGATGAACGTCCGCACGATCGGCAGCATCCGCGAGAAGAACACCGCCGCGTCGCCGTAGCGCGCGAACCACCGGTCGGCCCAGGCGAGGTGGTGCGGCTTGACGTGCAGCGCGCGCCCGTGCTTCTCGAGCAGCTCGAGCCGGCCGTAGTAGCCGATGGCGTAGGCCACCCACGAGCCGACGAGGTTGGCCAGCGAGCCGACGAGCACGGCGGCGAACAGCGAGTACTCGCCCTTGGCGACGTTGAAGCCCGCGAAGAGCATCGTGGCCTCCGACGGGATCGGGATGCACGCGCTCTCGGGCGCCATCAGCAGGAAGATCCCGGGCAGCCCGAGGTCCCCGACGACGTTGACGGCGAAGTTGACGAGCGGGTCGGTGACGGAGGCGAGGACGGGCAGCACGGCGCAGCAGGCTAGTGGACCCGTCCGCAAATCCGACGCGGAACCGACGGACGCTCGCCGTCGCCGCAGCGGGCGCTATGCGGGGCCGCCGCGCGAGAGCCCCGCACGCAGCGCGCCGGCGATCTCGGAGCGGTCGAAGTGCCCGCGCGCGACGGCGCGGCGCAGGCGGCGGCGCAGCGCGCGGTCGACCAGGCCCCGCGGCGCCGCTCGCAGCAGCGCGTAGCCCGCGCCGCCGCGCCGTGTCGTCGCCAGGTCGCGGGCCGGCGGGCCGAGCGCGGCGCGCACAAGCGTGCGTGCCGCGTCCTCGAGGCGCTCGGCCGGGACGAGGCCCTCGAGCGCGACGCCCTTGGCGCCCGCCGCGGCGTGGATCGGCGTGCGGATGTAGCCGGGGTAGACCGTCGTCACCGTGATCGCGTCACCGTGCTCGGCGCGCAGCGCGTCGGAGTAGGCGACGAGCCCGCGCTTGCTCATGCAGTAGGCGGTGGCCAGCGGGACGGTCAGGAACGCGAGCCCCGACGCGACGTTGACGACCCGCCCGCGCGCCTCGCGCAGCGCCGGCAGCGCCGCCGCGGTGACGCGCCACGGGCCGAGGAGGTTGACGTCGAGGACGCGCAGCGCGTCCTCGTCCGGCGGCGCGCCGGCGCTCTGCGGGTCGCCGATGCCGGCGCAGTTGATCAGGACGTCGAGGCCCCCGAGTCGCTCGCCCGCGGCCGCGACCGCCTGGTCCGCGGAAGCCTGATCGCGCACGTCGCAGGCGATCACGTCGTCGCCGGACGGGTTGACGTCGAGGCCGACGACCCGTGCGCCGCGGCCGCGCAGCGCGGTGACGGTGGCGGCGCCGATGCCGCTCGCCGCACCGGTGATCAGGACGCGGGCGCTCATGCCATCACCTCCGCCGTCTCGATCGCCGGCGCCGGGATCAGCCGGTGCTCGGCGGGATCGAAGCGGCGCAGCGCGCGGAAGAAGCGGAACGTGTGGTCGGGCCACAGCGTCGTGTTCAGGCCCTTGCTGTCGAGGTACCAGCTCGCGCAGCCGCCGGCCGTCCACACCGTGCCCTCCATGCGTCGCTGGACGGCGGCGTTCCAGGAGTCCTGCGCCTCGCGGCGGGGCTCGACCGCTCCGATGTCGTCGCCGTCGAGGTGCTCGAGCGCCTGCAGGACGTAGGCGGCCTGGGCCTCGGCCATCAGCACGACGGACGTGTGGCCGAGCCCGGTGTTGGGCCCGAGCAGGATGAACAGGTTGGGGAAGCCGGCGACCGTGGTGCCGCGGTGGGCCTGGAGGCTGCCGTCCCAGTGCTCGGCCAGGGTGCGTCCGTCGCGGCCGCGCAGGCGCTCGGCGATCGGCAGGTCGGTGACGTGGAAGCCGGTGCCGAGGATGATCGTGTCGAGCTCGCGCTCGGTGCCGTCCTTGGCGACGATCGAGCGCTCGCGGATCTCCGCGATGCCGTCGCAGACGACCTCGACGTTGGGCCCGCCCAGCGCGGGCAGGTAGTCGTTGGAGACGAGGATCCGCTTGCAGCCGGGCGCGTAGTCGGGGGTGAGCTTGGCGCGCAGCTTGGGGTCGGGCACCTGGCGGCGCAGGTGGCGCCGCGCGGCGCGCTCGATGACCCGGGAGAGGCGCACGCGCAGGAGGGGGATCGCGTAGGCCTCGCGGCCCCAGTAGATCGCCTTGCGCATGAGCCGCTGGGCGGCGGGGACGCGGCGGTACAGCGCGCGCTCGAAGCGGGTCAGCGGGCGGTCGGGGCGCGGCATGATCCACGGCGCCGTCCGCTGGAAGACGTGCAGCTTGCCGACGCGCGGCTGGATCTGGGGGACGAACTGGATCGCGCTCGCGCCCGTGCCGATCACCGCGACGCGCTCGCCGTCGAGGTCGTGGTCGTGGTCCCACGTCGCCGAGTGGAAGACCGTGCCCTGGAAGTCGCGCAGGCCCGGGATGTCGGGGATCGCCGGCTCGCTGAGCGGGCCGGCGCCGGCGACCACGACGCGCGCGCTGAGCCTCCCGGCGGACGTGCGCAGCCGCCAGCGCTGCGCGGCCTCGTCCCAGGCGGCCTCCTCCACCTCGCAGCCGAAGCGCACGTGGGGCAGGACGCCTTCCTGCTCGGCGACGCGGCGAAGGTAGGCGTGGATCTCCGGCTGGGGCGAGAAGGTCGAGCTCCAGTCCGAATTGGGCGCGAACGAGAACGAGTACAGGTGGCTCGGCACGTCGCACGCGCAGCCTGGATAGGCGTTGTCGCGCCAGGTGCCGCCCACGTCGCGGGCGCGCTCGAGGACGACGAAGTCCTCGCGGCCGGAGCGCTTGAGCCCGACCGCGGTGGCCAGGCCCGAGAACCCGCTGCCGATCACGGCGACGTCGACCTCGGCGGGGAGCACGGTCTCGTCGTCGAGCACGGCGCGGTCGCGCTGATCGCAGATGGTCATGGTATGAGCTCTCGCCTTCACTCGGTTACACAAGCGTAAGTTACGGTGCTGTAAGCTACACGGTGCAAACCTGATGAGTGTGACGTCACGCACACAACGCATGAGCGCCGCCGAGCGCCGCGAGCAGCTCCTCGACGTCACCAAGGAGCTCGTCGGCGAGCACGGATTCCACGGCGTGACGATGGAGGCGGTCGCCCGCCGCGCCGGCATCACGCGGCCGATCGTCTACGGGCACTTCCACGATCTGCGCGGCCTCCTGCAGGCGCTGCTCGACCGCGAGACCGAGCGGGCGCTCGCCCAGCTGTCGGAGATCCTCGGCGACGACCTGATCGCGGCCGAGTCACGTACCGAGGCGCTGCTCGCCGCGACGCGCGGCTACCTGGAGGCTGTCCGCGCCGACCCGGTGACGTGGCGGCTCATCCTGATGCCTCCGGAGGGGGCGCCCGAGGTGCTGCGCGAGCACATCGCGCGCGGGCGCGAGGCTGTCCTCGCCGTGCTCGCCGACGTCGTCCGCCCCGGCTCCGGCGGCCCCGGGCTGGCGTCGCCCGACCCTCCGCTGACCGCGCGGATGCTCTCGGCGCTCGCCGACGAGGCCGCCCGCCTCCTGCTCACCGAGCCCGACGAGTACCCGCTCGAGCGCCTCCTGGAGCACTCCCGCTGGCTGCTCGAGCGCCTCGCCGCGCCCGCCGGCTGACGCCCCGGCGCGACGCGCGCGACGCGGGCCATGGCCGGCTGCTCGGTAGTGGACGCGTCCGCAAGTCCGACGGTTTCGCACGCCGCTGGCAGCCGCCTGGACCCACCCGTCGGTCCTCGGACTGTTTCCCACCCCCCACACCTTCGGACGCCGGTCGGCGGGTGGGTGGGCGAATTCCGGCCAGCGACGCCCGACGACCCGCCCGACTTCCGGACGCGCCCACTAGCGTGTCGCGCCTCTGGCGGTCGCGCTCTTCGATCCCCGCACACCCCTCGAGCCGCTGCGCCACGACCTGCAAGCGGCTGTCGAGCGCGTGCTCGACCGCGGG